>CAJWEV010000007.1 GCA_913031575.1 uncultured Halieaceae bacterium
CCACGTAGCAAAACGCCCGCTAACAGAGGCGCTTTAATGTATGGCCCGCCCGGAGAGATTCGAACTCCCGACACCCAGGTTCGAAGCCTGGTGCTCTATCCAGCTGAGCTACGGGCGGAGGGACTGTCACCGTCGACAGCGCGTGAAGCTTATCACGGCTTTTACATGCTGACATTAGAGCATTGCATTAGACTTGATGCTACACTCGCGGCCGCATTTGGGAGCCGCTCCCAGGGGGAATGCAATGAACACAGATAGAGCATTTGTATCAGCCACGCTGATGGCTGATGAGAACAGATCCGCAATCGAAACTCGCTTGAACGACGTATTGCAGCAATCCTTGACCCCCATGGAACCTGGACATGCAAAAACGTACATGGAACACATCGCTGTTCGAATGGCTGAAGAGGCGGGTGCAGGCGTCACCATGTTCCAGATGGTAGAAATAGAGCACGCCAACACCGCTTACATGATCCGGATCGCCGTACTGACAAACGGTAGCGCGATTGGTCTCGATTTTATGGATCTGGAAAACGGTCAGTTTTTCATACCCGAAACCTGCCCGGTGATTCCAATAGAAATACCGACCATTAATTGAGCTCTCAAGATAGTAGCTTCACTCGAAGGGACGTGATCACGTTTGCCACGCTGACCGGCTTGTTGGCCTTTGTGCCAATCTCGACAGATCTCTACCTACCTGCCATCCCGGCCATGACTGAAGTGCTTGGGAGCTCTATCTCGCAAAGTCAGTTAACGCTAAGTCTTTTCATGCTGGGCGTGGCTTGTGGTCAGATAATTTTCGGACCGCTATCCGACCAATTTGGAAGACTCCCGGTCATCCGAGTAGGCACGTTTACCTACATTACTTTTTCACTCTTAAGTTCGCTTGCTTGGAATATCGAGTACATGTGGCTGACTCGAGTCGCACAGGGCGCTGCGGCAGCAAGCGGAGCCGTTATCGCCAGAGCGCTAATACGCGACCGTTTTGAAGGCGATAGAGCGGTTCAAATGATGGCCTTGACCGGTGCTGCCATGGCAAGTGTGCCGCTCGTAACGCCAACACTTGGGGCTTACATCACAGTCGAATTTGGTTGGCGCTTTACCTTCGTTGCCCAATCAGTTTTCGCCGTGCTAGTTTATTTAGGCCTCCCCTCTCTCCAATCAGACGGCAGCACTCCTACCAATATCGGTAAAAGCAAGCTTACCCTAACAGATATTGCGACCTCTTTTAGGGATTGCCTTGGAAACCCTAGGTTCTTGGGCTACCAAGTTGCTGGAACCCTCTCGTTTTGTGGCCTGTTCATCTACCTATCAACGGTCTCCTTTTTCCTTAAAGATGTCTTTCAGGTCCCAACCGAATACTTTGGTCTCGCCTTCGCTATGACCGTTATTGGATTTGTTGTTGGCAGTCTGCTTAGCTCGCGACTGGTCCTGAAATGGGGACCAGATAAAACCCTTCATCGGGGCACCTATGTGTGTTTGGGCACCAATTCACTGGTGCTTTTTCTAACGCTTTGTCTGCCCTCATCCACAATCGGATTTGCCATCCTTTCCATTTTGTTTTTCTTCGGCATAGGACTGATCTCAGCCAATGCGTCAATGGGGGCAGTGTCGCTCTATCCACATAAAGCCGGAGCTGCATCTGCAGTTTATGGTTGCATCCACTCACTTAGCTCTGCAACTGTCGGAGCTATTGCGGGCCTTATGTACGCAGGAAGACTCTTAGAGCCAGTGGCTCTCATGCTGCTGTGCTCATTGGGTGCGCTTGTGGGTAGCGCCCTAATTCATCTAAATCGTCAAGACGCGAGCTAGTCCTAAAAATTATACCTACGAGGGTATTCGATCGGCTGTGTCGCGTTGTTAAACTTATAATTTACAGCATTATGGGGGTGGTGCGATGCACGAAATTACCAAGGACATGGAAGTACTGCAGCAGGCTATCGTCCGCTATAGCGTTGAGCGCATGCGCATGGATCCACCCGAAATCGACGCCCCCATGTCACCCGAACAATTGACGGCAATGGCTGGACAAACAATCACCGAAACCGGGTTGGGTGGTCTCGAGGCACTCAGGTTGTTTACTGATGTTCTTGCCCCTGCCTGCATTTCCACTGACCATCCCAAATTCTTAGCCTTTGTGCCGGCTGCACCCACTGAGGCATCCACACTTTTTGACCTGATTGTAGGCTCCTCCAGTATCTGCGGTAGCTCATGGCTGGAAAGCGCTGGTGCAACCTATGCGGAGAACCAGGCACTGCGTTGGATAGCTGATTTGGCAGGCTTTGGTCCCAACGCAGGTGGTGCTTTTGTCAGTGGAGGAACCGCGGGAAACCTGTCAGCACTGGTTGCTGCGAGGCATCAATGGCGCCGCGGCAAACCGGACCATGAGCCTTTGCGAGGCCTTGTAATCTCATCCAAGGGCGCGCACGCCTCCGTCAAACAAGCTACTTACGTCATGGATGTTGATCTCCTCGAGGTAGGCGGCGATCGCCTGACAGGAACGGACGTTAAGAGGGCAATTGCTGGACTATCGGAAATAGACCGGAAACGTCTTTTTGCTGTGGCCTGCACAGCTGGAACTACGAACCTCGGCGTCATTGACGATATGCAAGGTATTGGCCACGCAAGCCATGAGCAAGACGTTTGGATGCATGTCGATGGTGCTTATGGTGGTGCTGGACTCGCAGCACCAAGTATCCGAGACGCGTTCGATGGCATTGAACTGGCGCATAGCTTCATTGTCGATCCACACAAATGGCTGTTTGCGCCCTTCGATTGCTGCGCCCTGATTTATCAGGATCCGCGATTGGCCCGCGAGGCACACCAGCAACAAGGTGCCTACCTAGAAGTGGTCTATGATGGTGTCTGGAATGTCTCCGACTATGCGCACCACCTCTCTAGGCGAGCACGAGGCCTTCCACTTTGGTTCAGCCTCGCTACCCATGGCACTGAAGCTTATGCAGATGCGGTTGAGCAAACGTTGGCTGTTGCCAAAGAGGCTGCTGTTAGGATCGAACGACACTCTGATCTCGAGCTAGTTGCAGATCAAAACCTGTCGATCTGTGTTTTCAGAAGAAAAGGTTGGGGTGCCGAGGATTATGCGAAGTGGAGTGATCATCAGCTAAAAACCGGTCAGTCGTTTGTTACACCGACGAAGCACAATGGCGAGACCGTGCTACGTTTTTGCATCGTCAACCCACGAACAACAGTTCAGCATATTGAGGAGATACTCGCGAGCCTTTAACGTAGGGCTATGTCCGACCATCACCTGACCAATCAGACCAACCAGCGATGGGAGCAACTGCTCCGCTACCGCTATATCGAGCTCATCTCGCTTTGGGAGGGTCGGTTAACAACCCGCAAGTTATGCGAAACTTTTGGCATTGGGCGCCAGCAGGCTAATAAAGACCTGAGCAACTATCGCCGCGAACTCAAGCGTGGCGACCTTATCTACGATGCGGTTGCAAAACACTACGCGCCCTCCGAAGAATTCGCTCCAATTTTGACGCGCGGACTGGCCTCGGAATATTTACAACTTGCGGCGCAACAAAGCGATGTGCAGCGGATTCTCGGTCAGCTTCCCGTGGCTGCTGCCACCGTGGAAGTGGTAAGTGCGCCATCACGAGAATTACCAGCAGACCTATTAAGACCGATCATACAGGCCATGACAGAACATCGCCGCATCGATGTCGATTACGTTTCGCTCAATAACCCTGACCGAGAAGGCAGAATTATCGTACCACACACGCTGGTTTGGACGGGTTACCGCTGGCATATCCGGGCATGGTGTGAAAAAAACCAGGACTTCAGAGATTTCGTGCTAAGTCGATTTCGTGGCGAAGCGGACCTGATGAACGTGAGTCCTCATCTTTCAGATCAGGATGAGGATTGGCAGCACATTGTAACGTTGAAGATTGAGCCAGATTCTCGGCTGTCCTTAGAGCAACAGGAAGTCATTGCTCACGACTACAATATGATTGAAGGCCGCCTTGAGCTCCCGGTTAGAGCAAAACTTGCGCCCTATCTTCTGCAACTCTTGAACGTTAACACTGGTCCGTTACTTGATGATCCAAGAGCTCAACAACTCGTGCTCATAAATCATGACGTCCTAAATACTTGGTTGATCTAGCACCGCTCGCCAGTCGTGCCGGTAAATTCAGGGCGTAGCTCACGATTTGAATAGCATTCGGATTGGCCGAAGATGCAAAGTTGTTATCCCGATCGAAGGACTAAGTAGCTGCTTTGTGAAGTCTGTGCGCCGACCCTTATTTCAGCGAATCAAATGGTGTGCTAAACACCTTACGTATGAGCGTTGTTCATAACAGAATATGATGGCGTCACGCGATATTTCTTCAACGTTCCTGCCGACGACGCAAGTTAGCTCAGGGGACAGTGCGTATTATCTTATGATTTACCACGTCGCCGTCGAATGGACGGTTTGCGCATGGACGACTTTGGCATGCGAGGGAGCTTACCCGTCTCCAGATAGCGGTGAATCGTTTCCTGTGAGCGAACGAGCGTAGCTTTACCTTTTGATGCGACCATATTGTTCGATTGATAAGCGTCAATCACCCTCGCCTTACAGTTGTCATTCCATTGCTGATCGAGAATATCTTGCAGTGTTCGCTGCGCATCCGCGTCCTTGACTGGGCAAATAACCTCAACTCGGTAATCAATATTTCGCGTCATCAAGTCAGCAGAGCCAATGTAATATTTCGGCTCGCCACGGTTATAGGCCACGTAAACTCGGGGATGTTCAAGGAAACGGTCAATCACGCTAATGGCTTTAATGTTTTCGGAAATACCACTAACACCTGGCAGCAGTGAGCACATGCCGCGAATAATCAGCTTTACCTCGACACCGGCTTGGCTGGCTTCGTAGAGTTTGAGCGTTAGTTGGCGGTCTACCAGGTTGTTGCATTTGAAAAATAACTGTGCACGGAAACCCTGACGGGCATTGGCTATTTCCTCGTCGATCAGCCGCATAATGCCGCCTCGTGACGTATGTGGAGATACCAGCAGGTGCTTGTAGTCTGGCCGTCGATAGTTGTATTTCAGAAACTCAAAAACCTCGTTGACGTCCTCACAGATTTCGGGATTCGCAGTAAGCAAGGTGAAGTCGGTATACAACCTAGCCGTCTTCTCATTGAGGTTGCCGGTGCCCACGTGGCTGTATCTCACCAACTCGCCATTTTCCATGCGATCAACGAGAAATAATTTGCTGTGAACCTTCAAGCCTGGGATGCCAAAAATGACCTCAATGCCGGCTTCAGTCAGACGCTCCGACCACGCAATATTGGCCTGCTCATCAAAACGTGCGGCCAGCTCCACCACAACTCGGACACGTTTCCCGTTGTACTGCGCGTTGATTAACGCGTCGACGATTTGGGAATTGGAGGCCACGCGGTATAAGCAGACCTTGATCGACGTCACAGATGGGTCAATCGCCGCGGTCTTGAGTACATCGACAACGTAATCAAATGGGTGATAGGGGTAATACAGCAAGTAATCTTTCTCTCGTAGCGCATCAAAAATATTGTCAGCCTGGTCAAGCGCAGCGATTCGAATAGGTGGTAATGGCTTGAATTCCAGATACCTTGGCCCCGCATTAGGAAAGTCAATGTAGTCCTTTGAGTTGTGATAGCGCCCCCCGGGAATCAGGCTGTCATAACGGCCAAATCCTAGACGCTTTCGTAGCTGTTCAAGCAACAATTCCGGCATGGTCGCGTCGTAAACGAAGCGAACCGCGTCTGCCTTTCGGCGCTGTTTCAGGCTCGATGCCATTTTCTCAATAAGGCTCTCGTTGATCGATGTCTCGATTTCCAACTCAGCATCGCGCGAAAACTTGAAGCAGTAGGCATTCGCTGACTCGATGTTAAGAACCCCACGAAATGTGCGAGGCAAGCAAGCACGAATCACGTCATCGAGCAGAATAAAGACTTTGCCCTGCGCATCTCGCCCTCTTGGGATGGAGACAAATCGACCCACCACATCAGAAGGGACTTCCATGACCGCATACTGATCTCCCTCAGTGGTCTTCATATCAACCGCTAGATAGAGAGATTCATCGGCCAGCGCGGGAATGGCCAATTCATCGCTAAGCAGTATGGGTTCGAGTGTCGGGAGCACATGCTTAATGAAGTACTCTTCAACATAGGCTAACTGGGCGCGGCTTAATTCGCTCTCATCGATGATGTAGATATGCCGCTTTTTGAGTGCAGCCATCACCTTCGATTGTGTTTTGTCGAATTCTTGCTGCAGATGAGCCACCTGCTGTTGAATGATCTCCAGTAACTCCTTAGCACGTTGCCGTTTACCTCCGGTAGAAACCGTGATCAGTCGTCGAATTTCTGCGACGCGCACTCGGAAGAATTCGTCTAGATTGCTAGAGAAAATTCCCAGGTATCGAAGACGCTGGATCACAGGCACCGACTCATTGGCGGCTTCTTGCAAAACCCGGGCGTTGAACGATAGCCAGCTCAACTCGCGCGGCATAAAGAGCCGTTCATCGAGATCCGATAATCGCCCGTCAATCGGATTAATCATGGGGGGTTTACTCAAGTGCCTGCATGCAGAGATATTACCAGCACTGACCAGTAAGGTTTACGTTTCGTATCGAGAAATACACTCTCTGACAAAGGCGGCAGTCTCTTGAGGCTTCTCCATCGGCATCAAATGACCGGCGTCAATAGAGTTGAACTGCACATTTTTAAGCTGTTTTAGTCGTTCCGCCACATTGGGAACAATCACGTAAGAATGCTCCCCTCCCAAGATATGAATCGGCTTCTTAATTCGATCAAAGCACCTCCATAGATTGGGCGGGGAGCGGTAGACGCATGCCTCCCATGCACCAGAATATCTAAGATCAACGCCGTTATCTGATGGGGCATGAGCCGCCCAGACATAATCCATCAACTCCTTATCCGCGACATCTGAAAACGCGCGCTTCGTCCGATAAAACTCAAAAGCCGTTCGATGACTGTCAAACTGATGCGGTCGCCCCAGCGCGCCCCGTATCATCTTGGGCTTGTCTGGCCAGAGACGAAAGGCCATACGTGAGAAAGCGAGGAAGCGAGAGCTGATAGTGACAGGATCCAAGCCCACTACGCCCTTGACGAGATGAGGGGCTTTTCTAGCGATGAGTAAGCTTATCGCCCCACCCATCGAGTGGCCCACTAACCAGACTGGGCTCTTCACTTCTCGCTCTAGCGTTTTTATCGCATCGTCCGCGTACACGCCCCAATTTAAAAACTTGGGCGCTTCTTTTGTCCACAGCGGTCGATGTTCAAGGGTGGAAATTCGTCCCAACGAACTAATTTCGCTCAAAAACGACGCGTAGGTTCCTGGTGGAAAACCATTCGCATGCAAGAAAGTGATGTGCTCGGCCGAAGGTGAGTCACTAGAAAAATCGGATAATGTCTGCAAGATACGGCTCCAAGACAAACAAAAACTTAGTGGCTATTATCGCGCACTGAGCATGCACGGACCTGTACAGAAAATATGCGCAACGAGAATCAATAATGGCCGTAACAAAAACCATTTAGATGTATGCCGTCACACTTTCGTTCGCTCCAATGGCCGTAACACTTCGGAGGACACGACCCTCAGAGATATTCGATACGGCCACCGAGGGTGGTCGGGTCATAGACCCTTAGTCAAATTACGATGCCATCGCCAAGGTTGGAACTCGACAGGGGAAGAGAGCCCCGATATCGACAGAACGGCAAAAGGGTAATCGCCTCATTAATGCGACGGGAATGGTCGTTTAACACCGATTTGTCGATATCCACCCCCCCACCCCAGCGAGGCTGGGTGAGCACCTCAATATTCTAGATAAAATCACAGCGCTACTCGGCCTTGATGGGCCCTTATCCACCGACGGACTGTGGCTACGAATACAAGGTGAGAGCGCAACTGCGATAGGACTTACGAGTTGGTCACTTTTCGATTCATGATCTTCTGGTGAGCAAGTCAACAAGAGCTACTTCTCTTGCGAAGACAACTTCATTCGATTGGCCGGCGACATGTGGCATCAAACTGCAACGCCCACTCAAGTCACCAAGATGCGAAAGCATACGCGTACCTACCGATAGCTCGGCATGATCTTAGAGACCGCTGTGGGGTACGAAGCACCGGTGTATGTCTTTGTACGCCAGGCATGCCGGGCGATCCAACTGGCCTAGACGAGAACATAGCGATCGCGAGGGCGCGATAGGTCGCCACCCTAGTTTGTCATATTACCCACTCAGCCATGGTTGGCTTACTAAGCATAACGCTGCTTCCGGCTCAGTGACTCACACAAGCATCGAGCACCTTCACTAAGAAAGGACGTATCCAGCCGAGCACGGATGCAGACCTTGTAATTTTCGATCCGAAAACTATTGCCGCACGAGTGCATTACCACGACCCCTACCAGGCGCTTATCGGCATTTTGCATGCACTAGTGGCAGCAGGACCCGTCGTGGTAGCTGGTTTGCAGGTGGAAAGTAACTATTTGGGTCAGCACCTGCTGGGCTCTCGCGACAACGAACTGACCAAGCAGTAAAGTCTACTCGTCCTTATAGTCTGACTGGAGGATATTTTTTTCTTTTAGCGTCTTAGTGAGCTTCTCCAAGCGAACAAGCGCTACCAGCCCAAATACAAAACCCAAGATTCCAAAAACTTTCATCAAATTTGGCCTGTAATCTGCGCGTGATAAGGTTTCAAAGCACTATAGCTTGGAGAATTCCTTGTCCAAGTCATATCGGCTAGAGGTCACGTAACGTTCCATTGCTGCGATCTTTCGCTCGGCTTGCCTCACCCGATCATGCGCCTTTGCCATACGTGCCGAGGGAGCCTCAGAATATCGGAAAGCGGAGCGTCTGCGATATTCATGACGGTCTTCATCGTAGTCCTTGATGACCTCCCCTTCATACACCTCACCACCCCATCGAGAGGAACGTTTGCTTATCAGTACCCACGCCGCAATGTAGAACCAAAAAATAATGGATCCTGTGAATAGAAAGAGCGCAAATGCCGAGAGACGAGTTACCCAGGTCGGCACTTCCCAGTATTCAGCAAGCCCGGCACAAACGCCGCCAAACCACCCATCCGAGGGATGCCGATAGAGCCCTATTCCCCAGCCGTTTTTGCGGCCTTGGTCAAAACTACGATACCGATTCTGCTCTTTACGACTCATCGAGTGATCTCTCCCTCGTAAATCTCACCACTCCAACGAGAGGAGCCCTTGCTGATGAGCACCCACGCAGCGATATATAGCCAAAAAACGACAGCTCCGGTGAACAGAAAGAGTGCGAAAACGCATAGACGAGTCACCCAGGCAGGCACTTCACAGTACTCAGCAAGCCCAGCACAAACACCACCAAACCATCCTTGAGACGGATTTCGGTACAGCCCTATTCCCCAACCATATCTGCGACGCCGGTCAAAACTGCGATAGCGATGTCGGTCTCTATAACTCATCGATTGTCTTCCTTCTCATTTCGCCAGTTGGGATGATCAGCATCCAAAATGGCTTCTAAATTAGTGATGCGATCCGTCATGCGGTCAACCGCTTCGAGCATCTCATCAAGGCTCTGACGATCATCGTCACTGAGCGCTCTGCTCGAGTTGTTCAAGCTGCGGTAGTGCAGGGTAATCCAGATCGGAACCACAACCGTGATCAGAAGGATCATCGGTACAAACATAAATTCAAAAAAGCTCACAAACCTCTCCAGTAATATCGGTGGCGATGACGACTCAGGCTGATGCCCTGGGTGGGTTTTCAACAACGCGGTCGGAACAGACTTGGTAAGGAATCGAATCTATGCCCAAGCCAGCCATTACAATCGCGAAACCAAGAATGCCTTCCTTGCCAATCAACATACCAGCAATTGCGACACCTTCAGCTACCACGATCAAAATAATCCCCCACCGCTGCCCACTTCGTGGTGATACCACTTGAGAAGGACACAAGTTGAGCTTCCATCCTACGCATTTTTGCCGACCTCCATTGACTGCTTTAGCACCTCAAGTTCCTCACTCAGCATGTCATCTGCGGCCAAAGCATCGATTTCATCAGCGAGACTGGGCTTGCCTTGACCCAAGTTCATTGCTTCAAGCTCGCCTTCCATTCCATCGACGCGTCGCTCAAAGCGTTCAAAACGCTCGAATGCATCATCGAGTTGATTTCTATGAATCTGAGTCTGTGTTTTACGACGCTGTGAGACAGAATCTGCGCGCATCAAGATCGCCTTGCGCTTTGCTCGTGCGTCATCTAGCTTTGTCTGAAGCTGAGACACCTCGTGGTGTAGCTGCTCAATATGCTCATCTGCCAATGCAAGTTCGCCTTCAAGCGCTGCAACCTCTGACTCTATGCGTCTCTTTTCACAGAGCGCGGCCCGCGCAAGATCCTCACGATCTTTGGATAATGCTAACTTCGCCTTTTCTTCCCAAGTTACGGCCTGAGTTTTCATCGAATGTAACTGCCGTTCCTGCGTCTTTCTGTCAGCCAAAATGCGCGCAGACGCAGATCGCACTTCAACCAACGTATCTTCCATCTCCTGGATAATCAGGCGGATCATCTTCTCTGGATCTTCTGCGCCGTCACACATTGCATTCAGATTCGAATTCACAATGTCCGACAGCCTCGAAAAAATACCCATTTCTCTTTTCCTACTGTTTAGTTAAGTCTGAGTCGACAGTGCCATTTGTGCGCCATTTCAATAAAATCAAATAAAAACAATGATTTAATCTGAATTAATGGTTAATTGAGGTTTCGCATCAGGAATTTTAAGGTAAATTTAACTCATTAAAGCGTAATAAAGACCTTATAAAAAAGTTTTTTTTGCCTATAATAATTATATGGAAACCATGCAAACCGTCATTGGAGAGAGTCACGCGCTGAACACTGCGCTTGATCACATTTCTAATCTCGCAGGTATTGATCGGTCCATTCTGGTCACGGGAGAGCGCGGTACAGGTAAAGAAATTGCGGCGAACCGACTCCACTTTTTATCCTCTCGATGGCAGGGACCCTTCATAAAATTAAACTGTGCTTCGCTGCCCGAAAACCTGCTCGACAGCGAACTTTTTGGTTATGAGCCAGGCGCCTTTACCGGCGCGCGCCGCAGTCATGAAGGCAGGTTTGAGCGAGCTGATCAGGGGACCCTGTTCCTTGATGAGTTGGGCACGATGCCACTCGTACTTCAAGAGAAGTTACTTCGGGTCATTGAATACGGTGAACTGGAACGTATCGGTGGAAGTCAAACGATCAAAGTCGATGTGCGCATCGTAGCTGCGACCAATGCGGACCTTCCATCAATGGCCGCCAAAGGCGAATTTCGATGGGACCTTCTAGATAGACTTACGTTCGACGTGTTGGATATGCCCCCGTTACGCGAGCGAGGTGGTGACATCGCGTTGCTCGCAGAGCATTTTGCGGTTCGGTTCGCCGCAGAGTCGGGGTGGCACCATTTCCCGGGATTTTCCCCAAGCGCTAAAAGCGAGCTGTATCGCTACAAGTGGCCGGGCAACGTTCGTGAACTTCGAAACGTCATCGAGCGTTCACTGCACCGACAAGGTGAAGACGGAGAGCAAATTGCTGACTTGGTTATCAATCCCTGGCCTGATCGACACACCGTAATATCTAACGATACGCTTCCCGAGGCGTCATCAAGACGCGAGTTGAAATCAGAGCTCCCCAGGGATCTGCGAGCCGCACTAGAGCAACAGGAAGCGTCATGGTTGGAGCAAGCACTAAACCAAACGACAAATAACCAAAAGCGAGCCGCAGCATTGCTGGGCTTGAGCTACGACCAGATCAGAGGGCTGATGCGAAAACACGGACTGCGCAGTCGCTCACTGCGCTCTTAGCGGCTCAGAACGGACTGATAAACCTTCAAATTCCCCTCGACCATGGCATCGATAGAAAACTCCGAATGAGCCAGGTGGCTGCCGCCTTCACCGAGGGTGTCACGAAGCTCTTGATTAGCGAGCAAGGTGTCTAACGCACTGTAGAGTCCAGCCTCATCAGCAACGTCAAAGGTAATGCCATTCACATCATCGAAGACAATCTCGGGAATACCGCCTGCCCTTGCGGCCACAACGGGCACACCAGACGCTGATGCTTGCAATAACGCTACCCCTAAACCTTCACGCTCCGCGGGATGAACTACGGCATAGAGGTTGGGAAATACTCGATGCAAATCATCGCGAAACCCGGCCATTTTCACTCGCCCTTTAAACTCTGCCTGAGCGACACGACTCTTCAGTTCTGTCGCGAGCGGACCTTGACCAAAGATAAGCACCTGAAGTTGCGGGTGCGCCTCAAATAATTGAGGCAGGATGTTAAATAGATATTTGTGGCCTTTTCGCGGGATAAGCTGTGCAATAACCCCAAGCGTTTTCGCATTGCTCGGCAGGGAAAACTCGGCCTCGAACCAGTCTTTGTCGACCTCTGCGTTGTAGGCGTCGGCATTAACGGCGCTTCGCACTGTTTCGATCTTTGATGCATCAATGCCACCAGACACCAACACACTGCCAATGGCCTTAGAAATAACAACCACGCGGCTGTAAAGTGCATATTTGAGAGGCGACAGGAGCCGAGACTCCTCATTGTCAACCCGCCGCGAGAGAATCGCCGGGATACCCATAAAACGAGCTGCTAGCCCGCCATAGACATCGGCACCACGCCGACTATGAATGTGGATGAGATCCGGTTTCTCCGCTCGTAAGATACGTATCAGCCGCGGCAACACACCTACATCGAGGTCGCCAGACATTTTAATGGCGTGAACGCGCGCATTCCCCTCTACGGCTGTCGCAATATCTGAGCCTGCAGGACAGATCAGAATGCTCTCTACGCCTCTGCGGGTAAGTCCCTCATTGAGCCAGACAACCTGCTGGGCACCACCGTAGAGGTAACGCCCTGCCTCGACGTGAAGTACTTTCACTGCGTTGACTTACTCTCCTAGGTCAATAATTTCTCTTGCTTAGCAAAATCAAGCGTAGCATTGACGGCAATCGTTAACTTATCGATGAGTTCATCGACATGCTCACGCTGAAGAATCAGTGGCGGGCATAGCGCAACACGGTTACCGCCTAACGGCCGAACGATAAGTCCTGCAGCTTCGGCTGCTTTCGCGCAGTACTGGCCCACCGCCATACCTTCAAATGGCTGTGCCGTGGTCTTATTGGAAACCAGCTCGAGCGCACCAATCATTCCCTTACTAGACACTTCGCCCACAAGCGGATGGTCACTAAACACGCTCAGCCGCTCCTGAAGGTACTCGCCAACCCTCGCTGCGTGCTCAAACACATTATCCCGCTCGTAGATTTCCAGCACTTTGTGCGCAACGGCACACCCAAGAGGATGTCCACTGTAGGTATAACCGTGACCAAACACACCCATATCTGATGCAGCACTCTCTACCGCCTCTACGAAATCACTGCTGACGACCGCAGCGCTGACGGGCACATAAGCCGAACTCAGCGCCTTTGCAAAGACCATCATATCAGGGCGCATACTCATGGCATTCGCACCGAAGTCCGTTCCGAGGCGGCCGAACCCACAGATGACTTCATCATCCCAGAGAGCAATACCGTATTTATCCAGGATGGACTGAATGGATTCGTAATAGTCTGTAGGCGGAATCAGCACGCCACCCGCCCCTGACACCGGTTCTGCAATCATCGCGGCAACCGTCTCTGGACCGGCACCAATGATTTGCTCTTCGAGCTCGGTTGCACGGCGCGCCACGAATTCCGCTTCGCTTTCACCCGGGTTTGCCGATCGATAAAAGTGAGGGGATCCCGTTCGAATAACACCCAAGGCATCGAACGGCAGCTGAAAATGATTATGGTTAGTAGGTATACCTGTTAGTGAGGCTGACGCTACCGTAACACCGTGATATCCCTTGTCCCGTGCAATGATTTTTGTGCGTTGCGGCTGACCTGTCGCTGTGGCGTGATAACGAATCATTTTAACAAGTGTGTCATTAGCGTCTGACCCACTATTACCCAGGAAAACCCGGGCATTTTTCATAGGCACCATGGCAGCGAGCTTGTCCGCCAACATCATGGCGCTGTCATGGGTCTTACCCCCGAACATATGACTAAAACTGAGCTCACGCATCTGTTGCGTGGCCGTCTCGATAATCTCTTCGTTGCCGTAACCCAGTGAGGTACACCAAAGACCGGCCATACCCTCAAGGTAGCGCTTACCCGAGCGGTCATAGATATACGGCCCCTCGCCCCGCGCAACAACCATTTGCTCCGCAGCTGATGGATTTGTTGTCGGATACAACATGGATGTCATGGCAATCCCCCTAAGATCTAAGCCTATTTCTTAATCGCTATTTTCGTGTACTTACTATCACCAAAAATATTACACGCTGGGGTTGGTTTTGTCCGCACACACTCGTTGCGATTGTAAATAGATGTGGCAGCGCGACACTTCTTTCCACCTAACCTTGCGTACGGGGCTACAAACGCACACAGTGCGTCTCAGAAAGGTCTATCGCGCCTTCGTTCTTTCTTTCCCACAACGCTCACAGCGCTGACGCATGACTACTTCTCCTCGGAGCAAAGCAAGGCTATCCGGCCGGATTTGTCGCCATTTATGTCGCCCTTTAAGGCAGGAGAGAGACTCTTTTTCCGACATGCATTACGACAGCATATGGAGGGCGCGCTCTACAGCCAACTGCCAAGATGACATACGTTGCGAACGTTCGGTGTCGGTCAATCTGACTTCGAACGCCTGATCTGAGCGCCAGACGCCTGTAATTTCATCGGCGGTGGCCCAGATGCCCTCACCCAGACCTGCCAAGAAGCAGGCACCGGCTACAGTTGTTTCGATAACCTGTGGGCGAGTGATTGGTCGGTTGAGGTAGTCTGATTGAAGTTGCATCAAGAGGTTATTTGCCGACGCACCGCCATCCACCTTCAAGGCGGTCATCGGTTTACCAAGGTCAGCTTCCATTGCATTGAGAATATCAACATTTTGCAGTGCCATAGCGTCTAGCGTCGCCCGCGCGATCTCGCCTTTGCCTGATCCGCGTGTCAAGCCAGTAATGGTACCGCGAGCCTCGGGCGCCCAATAAGGCGCACCCAAGCCAGCGAGTGCCGGCACAAATTCTACGCCACCTGCGCTCTCCACGCTCTCAGCCAGTGCCTCAATGTCTTCTGCGCGATCGATAATGCCCAATTGATCCCTAAGCCACTGCACAGCGGCCCCACAAACAAACGCGCCGCCCTCTAGCGCGAAAACCGCATCCTGCCCCTCGAGTTGCCATGCCACAGTACTCAGAAGACCGCTGTCAGACGCGATAGGGCTATTGCCCACATTCATCAGGATAAAAGACCCCGTGCCAAACGTGCATTTCGCATCGCCAGGATCGAAACAGGCCTGTCCAAATAAGGCGGACTGCTGATCTCCAGCCACACCGGATACGGGCAATCCATCAGGTAAACCGGGAACACCCGCTGTGAGGGCGAAACGGCCGCTAGAAGGACAAATTTCAGGCAATATGTCCCGCGGCACACCGAAAATATCGAGCAACTCGCCGTCCCAATCTAGGGTTTCAAGTGACACCAAAGATGTACGAGATGCATTCGATACATCGGTTTTATGCACTTTGCCGTTACTGAGACGCCAAATGAGGAAGGTATCGATAGTACCGGCTAATAGACGGCCCTCGGCCAGAAGCGATTTCGCCGTTGGCGCGTTATCCAGCAGCCACTTAAGCTTCGTCGCGGAAAAGTAAGGGTCGAGAACAAGCCCACTTTTGGATTTGATGAGGGCTTCGTGACCCGCGGCCTTGAGATCCTCGCAAACATCGGTTGTTCGCCTACACTGCCATACGATGGCATTGTGGACCGCTTGTCCCGTTTGCGAATCCCACAGCACCACCGTCTCTCGCTGATTTGTGATGCCAATTGCGGCTACTTGAGAGGCAGCGTATTCCGTATCAGAAAAAATCGCCGTTAAACCCTTTAATACAGACTGCCAGATGCTTTCAGGATCGTGCTCGACCCATCCTGGCCGCGGGAAAATCTGCGGGAACTCGTGGTTTACCGATGTTAGTAGTCTTCCGCCGGTGTCCATCAGCGCAATGGTTGAGCCGGTGGTGCCCTGATCAATCGCTAAAATAAGGTCAGTCACACCACAAGCTCTCTACCATTACTATTTCGCTGCTATGCGGCGGTGTAACCTTCGATTGCCTTTATCTCGAGGTAATCAGTGAACCCGTGTGCACCCCACTCTCGGCCGTTGCCCGATTGCTTGTAGCCACCAAAGGGAATATCGGGACCACCACTCGCGCCATTAATGTGGATATTGCCAGCTCGAATGCGAGCTGCCACCGAGCGAGCATGGTCCATATCGCCACTCTGGACATAACCTGCAAGGCCATAAGGCGTATCGTTAGCGATACGAATCGCCTCTTCCTCTGAATCGTAAGGAATCATGGTAAGTACAGGGCCGAAGATCTCCTCGCGAGAAATGGTCATATCATTGTTGGCTTCCGAAAACACCGTTGGCTTAACGTAGTGACCGGCATCAACACCCTCGGGAAGGCCAGTGCCACCACACACCAGTTTCGCTCCCTCATCAATGCCTTTCTGAATGAGTCCTTGAATCTTATCCCACTGAACTTTAGAAACTACAGGACCCATTGTCGTGTCGTTGCTCGCGGTATCACCAACAACCACTGACTGAGAAACAGCCGCTGCGATTTGCTCGGCCTCGACTAATCGACCACGCGGTACCAGCATACGAGAAGGCGCATTACAAGACTGTCCAGTGTTGTTGTACATGTGAAGCACGCCACCTGTCACCGCCGACTCGAGATCAGCATCATCGAGAATAATATTGGGTGACTTACCGCCAAGCTCCTGGGTAACTCGCTTAACGGTCGGTGCCGCATTCTGTGCCACCAACGAGCCGGCACGGGTTGATCCGGTAAACGACATCATGTCGACATCAGGGTGCTTTGAAAGCGCTGTTCCTACTCCGGGTCCGTCGCCATTTACCATATTGTAGACCCCCGCTGGGACCCCCGCCTCATGCATAATTTCGGTGAAGATATACGATGACAGCGGCGCCACTTCACTGGGCTTAAGCACCATCGTACATCCAACCGCTAGTGCGGGTGCCACCTTACAGGCGACCTGGTTCATCGGCCAGTTCCAAGGCGTAATCAACCCACAGACGCCGATGGGTTCCTTGACCACGCGGTGCGCACCCAGGTCCTCTGAGAACGCAAAGTTTCTAAGAATCTTTGCCGCCTCAGTGATGTGGGCGAGACCCGCGTAAGCCTGAGCTGTCGATGCCAAAGAGATTGGTGCGCCCATCTCTTCGCGAATGGCCTCGGCGATCTCACCAATCCGTGACATGTAGATCTCTGCAATCTTGTCCAGCAGCGCGGCTCGCTCCTCAACCGATGTCTGGCTAAAGGTCTCGAAAGCGGCTTTCGCTGCCGCGACCGCAGTGTCGACATCTTCCTCATTACCAATGGCAATGGTGGCGCACTGCTCGAGCGTAGCTGGATTCTCGACAGCTAGGGTGTCACCTCCAGACGGTGCCACCCAGGCGCCATCAATATAGAACTTTGTGTAATCACGCATTGTTTTTCTCCAGTAAGTAAACCAACTTCATGTTATTCAATTAATAATCTAACTCTACTGCAGAACGCGACTCGGATGCATCCCATCCACATAACCCATAAAAGGTGTGTGTATGGAATAGCCCAAAAGTGCCTGTGTTCTGGTCGGTAAACGCGTTACTGTCTCAGGCGGAACTGCTAGTAGCATTGTCTCCAACGGGCGCGCCCACCCCGCGCAGTATTGCGGAGTGACAATCAACCGATCAGCGTTGGTCTGGTTGGCGCCACCGCGATGCCAGACATCACTGCGCATAATCATGACAGAACCAGCTTTCATCGTGGCTTTAACAAAGTCAATGCCGCCCTCTGAGGTATTGGATAAGTCCTCGCACTGCTCAAAGTGCTCGTCTTGCAGTCGCCCCGAAATGTCGGGGACATTCCATTGATGACTGTAAGGCAGGATCTCAGTCGCACCGTTCATTTCAGTTGTATCATCCAGCGCCCAAAATACGGAAACACCGAAAACTCCATGAGGCCGAGGCACAGAAATGTGACCATCATCGGTGTGCCAGGGCTGCACCGTCTCTCCGGGATGCAAATTAATCGACAAACAAGCGGAGAGTAAGCAGGTCTCACCGAGGAAATGTTCTGCAAACGCTAACGCCAACGGATGCTCGATCATGTCCGCAAAACGCTCAGATTTTGCTAGCAATGCATAGAGCCTGTGGCTGCTGGTACCCTCGAATACATTGCGTCCCTTTGGTGATACGGCCATGAAATGCTCGAGAATCTGACGATAGTCGTCACAATCAGCAGGCGACAGCACATCCTCGATAATGACATACCCGCGATCGTGCACGCCAATCAATGCGGCTTGGAATTCGTCTGCCGACAACCAAGGTGCTGCTGACACCGCGTGTGCAATAGAAGTTTTCGGAGTATAGCATTCGTTCATAGCTACGTCTCGAGTTGTTGCCGGATCAAGGTTTGATTCATACTTGCGACAAACGAACATACTGAGGCTTCAAAAGTGAATCAAGCAGTAGATTTAGACGAACTCACACTCTTTCGCGATATGGCACGTCGTGCCTTTGAAAAGGAAATTTCACCCTTCTATGAGGAGTGGGAACACAATCACATGGTACCTCGCGAGCTTTGGAATACGCTCGGCCAAGCCGGACTGTTGTGCCCCGATGTTGACGAGGAGTATGGCGGCGCAGGTACTTCGCCCCACGTGACATTGGCCATGATCGAGGAACTATCCAGAATGGGCTTTGGTGGGTTCGCGTCTGGCTACGGTATTCACTCAAATATTATAGCGCCCTATCTCATTCGACACGGTACAGAGGCTCAAAAAGCCCATTGGCTCCCTCGCATGGTTACCGGCGACGTAGTAGGTGCACTCGCCATGACTGAACCCGGAGCGGGGTCAAATGTGCAGGGAATTCGAACCAACGCTGTTAGAGACGGCGATGAATGGGTGCTCAACGGTTCGAAGATCTTCATCACAAATGGCATTCATGCCGATCTCGTGATCGTCGCGGCTATTACCGACCCCGGTAAAGGTGCGAAAGGAACCTCGCTGTTCTTGGTCGACGCGCATGCTCCAGGGTTTGAAAAGTCCAAGAAAATCGAGAAGATTGGTCAGCATACGTCCGATACGGCGTTGTTGTTCTTTACCGATGTGCGGCTACCCGCCGATGCGCTACTTGGTGAGGTCAATAAAGGCTTCGCTATTCTGATGGACGAACTACCTCGTGAGCGTCTAGGCATTGCTGCCCAAGCCGTTGCGGCTTCAGAGGGCGCGTTGGATATTACGATCGAGTACGTGAAAGAGCGCGAAGCCTTTGGTCAGAAAGTAGGTCAATTCCAGAATACGCGATTCAAGCTCGCTGATGTGAAAACTCAAGTCGCCGTAAATCGCGCCTTTTACGAGCAGTGCGCAAACAAGTATGCAACCGACGAATTGACGACCGAGGAAGCGGCAATGCTGAAACTGGCTAGTTGCGAGATGCAATGCGACGTTGCAGATCAATGTTTGCAGCTCTTTGGTGGCTACGGCTACACCACGGAATATCCTATCTCCCGTTTTTATGTCGATGCTCGTATTCAGACAATCTATGGTGGCACCTCAGAAATCATGCGCGAACTAGTGGCTCGATCCATCTTGGGTCGCGAATAAAGCGGACAGAAAAAGTCTTGTGAGGATAAATCTAGTAAGGCGGCTGTTACTGCCAGCTGTTTTTGTTTTAAGCACTGGCACAGCTCTCGCTTCGGACGAGTCACTCGAGGCCGTTATCAGCAATCATTGGGATTGGGTTTTAGAGCAATACCCAGAGTTTCGGCGCGAATACGGCGACAATTCGGGCAATCAAAGCTGGACCAACCTGAGTACTGAAGTACTCGAGCGCCGCAACGAAGATATAAAGGTATTTATTGACGACCTTGATCGTATCGACCCCGCGTCACTCAGTGAAACAGCACGACTCAATCAGCGAATGCTAAAAACATCGCTACAAGAGGAGGTGGAATCCTATGAAAGTGGTCTGCATCTGATTGCGCTCAACATGAGAAGCGGACCGCAGCACCGGTATACCATGGTGGAGCGTCTACCCATGGCGACAGAGACCGACTATGTCGACTGGCTGGCCCGCCTCGAAAACCTTCCCGCTCAACTCGCGCAGTATCAGGCCTTGTTGCAGACCGGTGTCGACCGCAAGCGAACGCAAGCGCGAATTATCATAGAGCGTATACCTAATCAGCTAGATGCGCTGATCGTGGATGACCCAGAAGAGAGCCCATTTTGGGGCGTCTTTGAGACCATGCCTGCATCAATCAGTGATGGGTCAGCTAGGGAGCTCAAATCGTCTGCGCGAGTCATTATTTCTGAACAGCTCACCCCAGCTTACGCAGAGTTCAAACGCTTCATCGAGGAAGAATACCTGCCAAAGACCCGGGCGCATCCAGGCATTGGCACTCTCCCCGGTGGCAAGACGGTGTATGCGATGTTGGCACGGCATTTCACAACCACCAATATGACACCCGAGGAAATACACAAAATTGGACTCTCAGAGGTCGCGCGTATCCGCGGTGAGATGGAAGAGGTAATTGAAGAAGTAGGCTTTGACGGCGATATCAACGCATTTAATGACTTCCTGCGCACCGATCCGCAATTCTATTACGAAACCGCCGAAGAGCTGCTTGAGGGTTACCAAGCGGTTTCTAAACGCCTCGATCCTGAACTAGTGAAACTTTTCGGAAAACTTCCGCGCATGCCTTACGGGGTCCGACCCATTGCAGCTGAGCTCGCCCCGGATACGACAACCGCTTTCTATATGCGGCCTGCCCTCGATGGAAGTCGGCCCGGTTGGTACTACGTGAACCTTTACAAACCCGAGGTTCGGCCGAAGTATGAAATGGAGGTGCTATCGGTGCATGAGAGTGTGCCCGGACACCACCTCCAAATTGCCTTAGCGCAAGAAATTGAGGGACTTCCCGAGTTCCGCCGCAACAGTAGTGTCACGGCCTTCATAGAGGGATGGGGACTGTACTCCGAGCGCTTGGGCTACGACATGGGGCTGTACAAAGATCCCTACTCGCGCTACGGACAGCTTATCTATGACATGTGGCGCGCGGTGCGCCTTGTAGTTGACACTGGCATTCATTATTTCGGCTGGTCAAGACAAGATGCCATCGACTATTTCAAGGACAATGCGGCGAAAACCGAAGCTGACATTATCAATGAGATCGATCGTTACATTGGCTGGCCCGGTCAGGCCCTTGCCTACAAAATCGGTCAACTCAAAATGTTGGAGATTCGTGCAAAGGCCGAGGATGAATTAGGTGATCGATTCGATATTCGAGCCTTTCACGATGAGCTTTTGGGGGCTGGTGCCATTCCGCTTGATGCGTTAGAGAACCGAATGAATCGATGGATTACCGCTCAAAAAGCAATGCTCTGAATCACTCAGCCAAGGGCAGGTGTAACACTCCCTCGGCAAACAGCCTGCACTTCCCGGAAAGTTGCACACGATCACCCTTGAGCTCGCATTTCAGATCACCGCCACGCGGTGATACTTGCTGCGCTGTGAGCTTATTTTTTCTCAGCCTCTTCGCCCAGTGAGGGGTCAGCTGACAGTGGGCAGACCCCGTCACGGGATCCTCATTGATACCCAACTGCGGGATAAAGAAACGAGACACAAAGTCAGAGGCATTCCCTTCAGCGGTAATGGCAACGCCGAGCGCTGTGGCATCTGCCAGAGCAACAAAATCGGGAGTACAGGCCTCGACCTCCGCCTGGCTTCCTAATTCGCAGACCATTTGCCAGGCTTTCTCTTCTGGCTGATGCATCGATATGACGGTAACCCCCAGCGCTTGTTCAACGTCTGACACTTTATTAATTTCAATCATAGGCACCGATGGAAATTCAATTCTCAATCCGTCATCCGAGCGCTTCACATAGATCTCACCTGAGGCCGTCTCAAAGGTCAGCATCGCACCTTGCCAGTCGCCTCGATAATCCAGCGCAAAAGCCGTTGCGAGCGTCGCGTGTCCGCACAGCGGCACTTCTTTTTGGGGAGTAAACCATCGCAAGTTAAATCGGTCGGGCCCGACGTACTCGGTAAAGGCTGTTTCACTCAAGTTGTGTTGCGCAGCGATGGACTGCATCAACTGATCACTCATGGCTGATTCGACCGGCACCACAGCCGCAGGATTTCCGCCAAAGAGCGCCTCGGTGAACGCATTAATAATGTACGCCGATGCACTCATTCCAGTGAATAACTCCGGGAGAGGTGGGGCGTGAGATTCAGTGTAAGGAAACACCGATAGCGGAGATCAAAGGCACGGTTTTTCCATGCACAAACACGATGATTCAATTTAATTCCGCTAAACAATCAGCGAGCGTTCCCACCAACTGATCCATCTGTTCGCGTTGCATTACAAAATGAGGAGCCATTTGGATCGTATCGCCACCGTATCGGACAAGGACGCCACGTTCCCACATCGCCATAGCTACCTCGAACGGTCGACGAAGCGGCTCATCGCCTTTGGCCTCCAATGTGATCGCTCCGGCAAAACCATAGTTTCGAACATCGCTAACGAATGGCTTGTCACTTAACTGATCATGCAAGAGAGACTCGAAATAAGGTGCTTCTGCTGCCACGCGATGCGGCAAGCCTTCTTCAACTAAGATGTCGAGCGCTGCCAGACCTGCAGCACAGGCAACTGGGTGAGCCGAGTAGGTATAGCCATGCGCAAATTCAAGTACGTAATCAGGTCCTGCATTCGCCATGAAGGTCTCATGAACTTCGCTTGAGGCGATAACAGCGCCCATGGGAACTGCGCCGTTCGTTAACTGCTTGGCCACATTTAAAATATCGGGTGTCACGCCAAAGGCGTCAGCCCCGGTCATCGCACCGCAGCGACCGAAGCCGGTAATCACTTCATCAAAAATAAGTAACAAATTGTGTTTTTTGCAGAGCTCCCGCAAACGCTGCAAATAGCCTTGCGGTGGAGGTAAGACGCCGGCGGATCCACCCATAGGCTCCACAATGACTGCGGCAATAGTGTCAGCGCCGTATCGCTTTACCAATGCCTCGAGCTCATCTGCCAGGTGAGCGCCTCGACTTGGCATTCCTCGCGTGAAGGCGTTCTCTGACAACATAGTGTGCGATAAATGATCGGCTTCCAACACCTCACCGAACAGCTTTTTATTGGCGGGGATACCACCCACTGCAACACCACCGTAATTAACGCCGTGGTACCCCTTCTCGCGCCCGATAAACCGCGTCTTCCGAGTTTCTCCCTTGAGCTGCCAGTAGGCTCTCGCCATCTTGAGAGAGGTGTCGGCAGATTCCGATCCAGAGTTGGTGTAGAACACATGATTCAAGTCGCCAGGCATCAAATCGGCAATTTTTGTCGCGAGCTCAAAAGCTTTGGGATGACCAAACTGGAACGGCGGGCAAAAATCGAGCTCTGCCATCTGTCGACTGACCGCCTCGGTAATTTCCGGGCGGGCGTGCCCCAAGCCTGTAGTCCAAAGGCCAGAGTGACCGTCCAATACATGGCGTCCATCAGAGTCAGTAAACCAAACGCCCTGCGCACTCTCTATGATTCGAGGATCGCGCTTGAACTGACGATTACCGGTATAGGGCATCCAATATGCATCGAGATTAAGGGTCATTGAATTTTGTCCTAGCGTCAGGGGCGTCTACCGTTTGAGTTTAACGTAACAATGGCTCTTATTAGCGCTCATACATTTGTGCTCACTAATACGATCAGCCAATTGACCTTGCCACATGGTTTGTACCATCGGCTGACGCTTACGCCACTGATACCAGGCAATGGCGCCGAGATGCACAAACATCAGGGATTGCAGGATGTCCCACTTAGTAGCGTGCCACGGCGCTGCAAAGTCGATTGCTAATCGAATCATTACCAGCGTGAGCAATATATAGGCGACATAATTCTGAAGTCCCATTCGACCCGTCTCACCACTCCACCACAAAAGCCCGATGCCAACAGGAAAGCACCAATGGATGAATCGACTCGGTGCGTCCCAAACAGGGTGAGCTTTCATCGTGGTGCCATGACGTCCAGCAGCGCACTCACCGAAGCCTCTACACCCAAGGTGACAGATGCTTCAGGTTCGATTTTAAATAGTGGTGAGTGATGTGAAGGGATGGGGGTACCACCATTCTCCGCCGCCTCGAAGGCCTCGGCCGGTGTGCCGCCCACCGCGAAATAGAGGCTAGGAATGTAGGGGTCTGTCGTCAAGAAACCAAAGTCTTCGGCACCCATACCGAGGCGCTCACTATCGTTGAAAATCGAGGGTCCAAAATATTCTCTCCAACCACTGCGAATTTCTCTGGCAAACGCCGTATCATTTATCGTCGGCGGTGTGCCCTCTTTTTCATCAACGATGACCTCGGGCAGCATATCATCGGGTAGACCGGCAACCCTTCCCATGTTGATTGCGACCCGTTTGATGCCATCCAACAACAACTGACGATCCTCAGGACTCTCGCTGCGAACGGTAATCTGCAGCTTCGCAGAATCAGAAATAATGTTGTGCTTGGTGCCGCTGTGGAAGGAGCCAACGGTAATCACTCCGGGTCGTCGTGGAGGCAAATTTCGACTTACCACGGTCTGCAAACCAGTGACGATTTGCGATCCGAGAACTATTGGATCCACTCCCGTATGAGGGCTAGCACCGTGTGCTCCAACGCCCTTAATCAATATGTCGACGGTGTCAGCACCGGAGTAAGCGGCGGACAAAGGAGCCGATATGCTACCGGTAGGTAAAGCACTTGTTACATGAAACGCCATGGCAAAATCTGGCTTAACCACCCTGTCCCACAAGCCGTCCTCCATCATTGCCTGAGCTCCTGCAACGATCTCCTCGGCAGGCTGCCCAAGCAACATCAAAGTCCCCGACCACAAATCTTTCCTTTCCGCCATTAACCGACCAGTACCCACGAGACTTGTGATGTGCACGTCGTGCCCACAGGCATGCATGACGTAAACCTCGTTACCATCACTATCAACTTGTTTCGCTGTAGACGCATAGGATAGGCCCGATTTCTCTTGCACCGGCAGACCATCCATGTCCGCGCGGAACATCACGGTGGGCCCCGGACCATTCTCCATCAGTGCAATCAAACCTGTTCCACCGATACCACGGTGAACGGTGTAGCCCAAAGCCTCTAACTCGTCACCCAACCGCTTGGCTGTTTTATCTTCTTTAAATGACAATTCCGGGTTTTCATGGAAATGCACAAAAAGGTCTTTCAACTGCTCGTCATAAAGTGACTGGACGTCCTCAGAGAGTGATCCCGCCGAGACACTGGATGCGCCCATTACGTAACCCACGAGTGCGCAAAGCGTGACAAAAGTCTTGAGGTTTTTCATCTGCGATTTATCCTACGTATATCTTTTGGCAGGGAATATCCTGCCTTAAATTTGGCATCCAATCATCCTTTGAGACCCCATATGCATTTGCACATTAAGCTATTGAGCCTCATTCTTGCTGTCTCGGTAAATTTGAGTTGGGCGGAGGTCACACCCACATTGAACAGCGACGTCATCAAAGCCACGTTTGGCAGCTATGGTGTAGAGGTCATCAGCCAGAATGAGTCCACACGGGTTGCCAACCTCTACAGCATCAGCGGCGATGCCAAAATTTGTAGAACACTCGCGGTCACCGAATTCCTGTCACCCATGGATCCTGCGCTTATGGAAGCGAACCAACTGATCAGAGCCGGCGGTAGCATTGGCGCAACACTCCGGTCGGCCGGTTTTACCATAAATAAGAAGTTACTAATTAAGACAGAGACAGCGGCAGGCGATGAATTCGTGACTCTCACTAATGGCTCTGTACCCGCCGGAGCGCCACTTTACACTAGGGTCTACGCGTTATCCGCACAGCAAGCTAATCGTCACATACCCTATGCGGTTATCGCAGAGGCTTATCATCCTGAGCACTTTCCGCCCGCTCATGAAGAGTTTTCTGAACAGCCGTCGCTTCAGCAAGCAGCCAATCGAGCCTTGGCAGTCTTGCGTGCAACGATTGATCAACGGAAGGTCAAGACAAGCCCAGCTGCATAACAAAGGTCAGCGGAAAACCAAATTGCTGCGCTCGCTCCGCGGCAGCCAGTCTATCGTCACCTGCAAGAGTTGCTACCCAGAGATTGCTTGATCGTGCGCCCGAGCGGCAATAAGCCAGCACCTTTTCATCTCCGTTCATCGCCTCATCCATTGCGTCGAGATCATCGCCCGGAAATGATAGGGCATCGACTGGATAACCGACAAACTGAACACCTGCAAGATCACAGGCCGCCGCCACCGCAGCCATAGAGGGTTGGTTGGGCTCTTCATTATCAGGTCGATTACAAATGATGACCCTATAGCCATGCTGAGCGAGTGCCCTCACGTCTTCAGGCTGAATCTGTCCTGCGACAGAAAAGGTATGGGTAAGTTCTACGATGGGTGTCATTTGCGAATCCTCCGACCAGCGATCAGTTAAATGTCAGGTCACTACCTAGTAAATTAAGTCAAACGTAGTGCTCAAAACAGAAATAATATCGTCTCTGGGACTGTCGGATATAGCGAGCGGGACGCCGGTAATCATCTCGGCCAAATCGACATAGGTTTTTGATACATCGAGCATCATCTGTTCAGGTAATACAGTGTCCTTGGCAAAGCGATATCGCTCATCTATCCGATCCTTATTAATCAGCAGATCTGGGTCGGGAGCAAAATTAAGCAATGCTTGGCGGAACGCCTCTTTGCTATTTTCTGAGATTCGCCCGCTTTTATAAGCGGACGCATCCCAAATGCGAGACGAGTCGGGCGTGCCCACCTCATCCATATAAATCAATTCGTTGATACCATCGCGGTTTTCGGCGTAACCAAACTCAAATTTCGTATCGACAAAAATCTGATCATGCGACAAGAGTGCACTGGAGATCTGCGTGAACCCCGCCGTTAACATAGCCGCATAGTGGTCGACATCCGACGGTTTATTGAATTTGAATACTTCCCAGTGCGCCTGCAGAGTTTCCTGACTCACGTTCACATCGTCCACGGCTGGGACACCTGGAATACCCTTGATGACGCCCTTGGTAGAAGGGGTAATCAGCAACTGGTCAAGTCGCTGATCCCGCGCTAGACCGTCGGGTAACTCGATGCCGCAAAAGCGCCGCTCGCCCTGCTCGTAGGCGCGCCACATCGAGCCAGTGATGTATTGGCGTGCGATCGCTTCAATCAAAATGGGCTTTGCACGCTGAACAATCCATACCAGCGGGTGTGGTGTCTCTAGAATATGGCTACGTGCCAAGTCGTTTTGTTTGAACGAATCAAACCAGTGACCGGAAATGGCATTTAGAGCGGCGCCCTTGCCTGGAACCCCATCCAAACCATCCTCGGCGCGCCATACGCATTCGAACGCAGATAGGCGGTCACTGATAATCATTACCGCCAATTCAGCAGTCTCTGGAACGTCATAATTTCGGGCGCTAATTAAGCGCTCACTGTCCGCTGTACTGAGCCAATAAACAGAGCGCACTTTCCCTGAGTGCACTGGCTGATCAGTGCGAATGGGAAGGTCGTCATTTTTTGCGAGAACGCGCACGAGCCCACCAGTCATTTGGATGTGAAACAATTTTCAATTGTCTGACAGACGGATTACTTTGACCAGACTGCGAGGGACTGTATCCTTCTCATCTCTTTTACTCAATTAAGGCAAACGTGACATGGCATCTGCAGCCCAGAAACTAGCTTTGATCGCTCTGGCAACCTCCTTTCTGACGAACGCTCCCCTCGCTTTTTCGGATTCGTCAGAAGCAACCGAGGATGTGATAATGGAGACCGTCATCGTCACGGCGACCCGACAAGCCGTTGATGGTTTCGACCTGGGGCAGGCTTGGGCAAACCTCGACGCATCGGATGTTGAGCGGATCGATCTGCAACACAGCAATCAGCTATTCAACCGCGTATCGGGCGCGTGGATAAGTCGCGGTAACGGCCAGGAATCACTTATTTCGCTTCGCTCTCCCGTGCTAACTGGTGCTGGCGCTTGTGGTGCCTTTTTCACAGGTGAAGACGGCATTAACCTCCGTGCACCTGGGTTCTGTAATGTGAATCAACTTTTTGATGCCAACCTCCTTCAGGCCGGCGGTATCGAAGTCATGAAGGGACCAGCCAACGCCGTATTTGGGTCAAACGCCATGCACGGGGTAATAAACGTTATCACCAAAAGCGCGGAGCAAACTACGCCCTCGATAGGCATTCAAGCCGGAAGTCGTGATTTCATCCGAACACGGGTGTCACTGACGAACGGTGGTGTGGCTCTGAATGCCAATGCAACCAGCTACGGCGGCTATCAGGACGCCTCGGGATACGATCAGCAGAAATCGACGTTGCGTTTTGACGGAACAAGCGGTGAGTGGGATCTGACGACGGTGCTATCCATCTCAAATTTGAATCAAGAAACCGCTGGATATATTCAAGATGGCAAGGGTGCCTACAAGCGTGATGCAGCGCGGCGTGTAAACCGTAACCCCGAGGCCTATCGTGATGCGCGTTCCACGCGCGTGTACATGAGGGCGCAGCGAGAGGTAAATGGGCGGCTGCTTACCGTGACCCCCTATTTACGCTCGAACCAAATGGAGTTTTTACAGCACTACCTGCCCTGGAAATCTCGCGAAATGAACGAGCATGACAGCCTTGGTCTCCAGGGAAGCCTCAGTGCAGACACCGACTGGGGTAGCTACATTGTCGGTGCGGATATCGATTTGACAGACGGTGCTCTTAAGGAGGATCAAGCCGAGGCGTTTAGTCCGAATCAACCCGCGGGTATCCACTACGACTACAGGGTCAATGCAAGAAATCTAGCGCTGTTTGGCCAGTTCGAGACGGCAATCACGGATACTTTCGCCGTACAAGGCGGTCTGCGTGCTGAAAGCACTGCGTATGACTACACAACCCGCGCGGCCGCTGGTTCAGTCTGCGCAGCGACCGCGAGCAACTGCCGCTTCTATCGCCCGGCGAGCCGCTCAGACGACTTTTCCAATATGTCGGGGAATGTTTCATTGGTGTGGGCGCAAGATCAGCATCGTTACTACGTAAGAACAGCGCTGGGCTTCCGTGCACCGCAGGCCGCTGAGTTGTACCGCCTGCAAGCGGGTCAAACCGTTGCTGACATCGATGCTGAGGAAGCAACATCTATCGATATAGGCTGGCGTTTTCAAAACGAGTCTTTTTCAAGCGATATCTCACTCTATTTGATAGCCAAGGATGACGTCATTTTCCTAGATCGCGATCGACAGAGTGTCAGCGGTGCCAGTACCGAACATCGCGGCATCGACATAGACCTATCATGGGCAATCACTGACAGCCTGACGGCGACGATGAATGCTACTTTAGGTGATCACACCTATGACAGCGAAATCACACTTTTGGGCTCAAGAGATTCCATTAGAGGTAATGACATTGATACCTCACCCGCTCACTTCGGCAGTGTTCAGCTGCGCAAAGACCTTACGATTAACGAGCGTCCCGCCTCACTAGAGTTCGAGGCCGTCTGGGTCGATAAGTACTTTATCGATCCCAACAATCAGCACGAGTACCCGGGACATGAATTGTTCAACCTGCGCGGTAACCTGTTCGTCTCTGAGCAATTAAAAGCCACTTTGACGTTCACAAATCTTTTGGATGAAGGGTACGCTGAGCGAGCTGATTATGGCTTTGGTAACTACCGTTATTTTGTAGGTGAGCCACGGAGTGCCTTGTTCGGTCTCTATTACGCGCTTTAGGAACTGGAGCCTCGACGAAACTCAACATGAATTTATGCGGTACAGTCTCTGTCGCAGGACTTTTGAAAAGCCGTCGCCAGAGGAGCTACGATCGGCTTTCAAGGGCGCAATGGAGAACTGGAGTGAGTCGAGGTCCGTCGTCGCTTGTATTTAGATTGAATAAGCACCCTGACGATCTAAGCGTCATTTGCAAACAGTCTTAGGCAAATGGCCTCAACCCAACGGCTCTTCGCACTTTATCGAGTAGAGCCATGCTCTCGGAGCGAACGCGCTCCGCTCCCTCCTGAAGGATGGTTTCTACCTCGCCGGGGTTCGCCATAAGCCGATCGTATTCATCGCGCGCGGGCGCAATCTCGTCATTTATTCGTTCGAATAGACGTTTTTTTGCCTCACCCCAAGCAAGACCCGACTCAAAAGCAACTCGCATCTCCTGACGCTCAGCCTCATCCGCAAAGGCACACCAGATTTGATACACCGCAGACGTATCAGGGTCTTTGGGTTCACCAGGCTCCAGTAAGTTCGTCTTGATTTTATTGATCGCCTTCTGCAACTGCTTCGGTGTGCCGAACAAGGTAATGGTGTTGCCGTAGCTCTTGCTCATCTTACGTCCATCAAGCCCTTGCAGCACCGCCACATCGTCATCAACAACGGCTTTCGGGAGTACAAACGTCTCGCCGTAGTGGTGATTGAAGCGCGCTGCGATGTCTCTGGCCATTTCAACATGCTGAATCTGATCACGCCCGACCGGTACGTCGTGCGCGTTAAAAATAAGAATATCGGCGGCCATCAGAATGGGATACGAAAACAGACCCATCGTTATTGCATAGTCGGGATCTTCTCCTGCCTCTTCATTTGCCTGTACCGCCGCTTTGTAGGCGTGGGCGCGATTCATCAAGCCTTTGGCCGCATTACACGTCAGAATCCAGGAAAGCTCTGTTATCTCAGGTATGTCGGATTGGCGATAAAAATGTGTCCGACTGGGGTCGAGACCCAGGGCAAGCCAGGTAGAGGCAATCTCGCGGCTCGACTGTGCCACGAGAGTAGGATCTTGAGATTTGATTAAAGCGTGGTAGTCAGCGAGGAACAGGTAAGCATCGACGTCATCCTGCTTTGATGACTCAATGGCGGGTCGAATTGCACCCACATAATTACCCAGATGCGGCGTTCCCGTTGTTGTTATACCTGTGAGGACACGATGACGTGCCATAACGCTTTCCCCCTGAATCAAGCCACGCGATTGTAAAAGGCGGACAGCAGATTCACCAGCTTTGCTGGGTCGTCGGCGGCTGCAAGCTCACGAATAGAGTGCATGCCGAGTGTAGGGACGCCGATATCGGTCGTAGGAATGCCCGTTTCGGTCGCCGTAATGGGACCAATGGTGCTTCCGCAACCCATATCCGCTCGCACGACGAAGGACTGAACGGAAATACCCGCTCGCTCCGCCATCAACCTCACTCGAGCCGCACCCTCACCCGACGTTGCATAACGCTGATTGCGGTTGATCTTGATAACCGGGCCGCTGCCGAGCAATGGCGCATGAAGCTCATCGTGTTTTGTGGGGTAATTGGGATGAATCGCGTGTGCATTGTCGACAGACAGCATCCAACTCGCCTGGCGAAGTGCGCGATCGTCAACGGGATCTGGAGCAATGGCTCGCAACACATCGTTCAGCATAGGGCCCTGTGCACCAACCGCTGAAGCACTCCCGACTTCTTCATGATCATTCGCCACAAATAGGTTCCACTCACCACTGTCGGCACTATTAACAATGGCCTGCAAACCACCAAAGCAGCTCAACAAATTATCGAGGCGCGCGGATGCGATGAAGTCCTTGTCTAGACCAACAAATCCGGGTGCCTGCGTGTCGTAAAGCGACAGCTCCCAGTCGAGAATCTTCTTGATGTCGAGGTCAGGGTATTCTGCGGCAATCTGCGCAGTCAGCATGGCATGAATATCAAAGTCGCCATCACCTGAGCTCAGCGATACCAGCGGCAACATATCGGTCTGCGGATTGACTGTACGGCCTTTGTTGGCCTCTCGGTCCAGATGGATCGCCAGCGATGGGATGACCGCAATAGGTGCCTTGAAATCGATCAGTCGAGAGACCAGCTCTCCCGTGCCTGTCTCGAAAGACACTTTGCCCGCCATCGAGAGATCACGGTCGAACCAGGGGTTCAGCAATGCACCTCCGTAAACATCGACGGCCAGGAGGTTGCAGCCAAAGCGATTCACGGACGGATTCGGGCGAACCGATAGATTGGGACTGTCAGTATGCGCACCCACGAGCCGCAGTCCCTGGGATAGATCTTTGCCTGCTGTGAACGCAATCAAACTGGAATCATTACGAACCGTGAAGTACTTGCCGCCCGCCACGATCGGCTCTCGACTCGCATCACTCCACGGGGCGAAACCCGCGTCGAGCAGTCGCTCTGCCATCACGCCCACCGCATGGAAAGGCGTGGTCGCATCCGTCAAGAAACTCAATAAATCAGTATTTACACTGTCTTTTGTCATACAAACACCAGGATAGAAAACAGGATCAAAGCCAGTAGCACACGGTATATCACAAACGGCATCATCCCGACGCGTGTAACCAGTCCAACGAAGAACGCTATGGTCGCATAGGCACTGACAGTAGCTACCAGCATGGCAATCAACGTTAAGGTCAAATTGGCCGAGCTGAAGAAAAGCTCAAACTCTTTGACCAACATCAGCAGAAGCGCACCCGCAATAACGGGAATCGACATCAAAAACGAAAACCGTGCCGCTGTCGCGAGGTTGTAGCCTAAAAACAAGGACGCTGTAATCGTCACGCCAGAGCGTGACGTGCCAGGTATGAGCGCAAGCGCCTGCGCCAGACCAATGACCAGCGCATGATCGAGCCGGCTGATCGGCTGCTCATCCGCTCTTGCGGCACGATACGAGTAGGAAACGCCCAAAAGCACACCGAACAGTAAGGTGGTGGTCGCTATGACACCGATTCCTCTCAAGTACTGATCGATGACATCCGAGAAAGCGATGCCGATGAGCACCGCAGGCAGCGTAGCAATCAGCAGTGCAGCGACTTCTCGACGCCGCGAGCTAACGTTATCCCCAGAGCCTAAAACACCCATCAGTAGTGAAGTTAAGCTCTCACGGTAATAGACCATGACCGCCACTAACGTGCCGGCGTGGACCGCCACATCAAATGCCAACCCTTGATCAGGCCAGCCCAAAAGCTGTGAAGGTAAAATAAGGTGCGCTGAGCTCGAGACCGGCAGAAACTCGGTTAGCCCCTGGATCAAAGCAAGAAAGAGTGCCTGAAGACCATCCATCAGTGGCGTTTCCCCTGCTCAGACAACTTCTTCCAGCCAATGTCTTGCTGCACGTAACGTGGCTCCAGTAGATGGGCTTGAGTTAAGAATGAGTCATCGGGCACATCAAGGACATGAAGTGCGGCTAGCGATGGCCTTGGGCGTGCCTCCGGATCCACGCGAGCAAAAGCCCTATCGCTGTAGTCCGCGGTAATGAGCTCCGCGGCGTCGCCAGCAACAACCACGCTGGTGGCTTCCATTGCATCAACAGCCTCACCGGATGGCCCGGTCAGGTCCGCCACCTTTGATACCGCCGGCTCCGTCAGTGGACGAAGCGTGGTCCCATCCGATGAAAACCAGGCCCAATAAACCTGTCCAATCTGTGCATCAATGGCACTGAGGACAAGATCGCCTGCACTGTGCGCGGTCGCTCTCGCTTGCGCCTCTAGCGAACAAAAGGGGTAAATGGGAAGGTCGAGCGACCAGCCCAGTCCTTGAGCAACACCAACAGCAACGCGTATTCCCGTAAACGAGCCTGGACCCACACCGCAGGCAATAACCGACACCGCATCTGACAGCGACTGCCCTTCTAACAATTCATCGATCATCGCAAGAATATGTTGGTTGTGCGCGCGAGGTAGATCGCGTTGGATCTCCTTGATATCGGCATCGTTAACAAGCGCGACAGAACACAAATTGGTTGCCGTATCGATAGCTAAGACTGAAGTGTGATGAGATGTCGAACCCATGGCGCGCAATCATCGCACACTGAGCGTCACTGCGCAGTGCATAGGACATCGCAAATGCGACAAAGACCGCTTATGCGCCGGTGATGTGAAGTGCGATAAACAAGAGATGCGCAATGACCACGCCTGTGGTCAATCGAACCCGCATTCGTCGGTACCAAACCTCCAATTGAGAGATCCTTACCTCGTACCAGAGCAGCGCAATATAACCGAGCATCAGAAACACCGACGCCATCATGGCTTGGGCGGTGAGAATGGACGCGACACCGAATAGAACCAAGCCATTGCTTACCACAAGTGTGCTCACCGAGGACGCACTCTCTACGCGCTGTTCCTGCCCCCACAGAGCGCCTGCCAGGAAGGCAAAAATAGCCAATGAGTAGATAACGAAGCCCTGAATCGAGAGCGATCTTGGCCAATCCTCCATGACGCTAAAGCCAATGCAAAAGCCAAAAAAGGGCAGCAACCCCGAATAGCCAAGTAGTTGCGTCATTATTCGACTGGACATACAACCGATTCCTGAGGATGACGAATGATGGTCAGTAAGATACCGCCAACACGCAGTCCGAACTTCTTCAACGTTGATTCGTTGATCAATACATTCTCACTCACGAGATACATACGGTCATCTACCGCGACGTCAATGCTTCCATCCGACAATTGGATGGTTAATACATAATCGAGGAACATCGTGTTCCCGGATACAGACGCCTGTCCTGCACCGTTAACATCGCCCGCCGTGGCCTCATAACGGCCCTCTTCTGTCTGACTCAGTGTCCAAATGCGCGTTTGTTTTTCACCATCATCAAAAACGAAACGCTCATCCAACGTCCCAACGCCGTTTTGCCAGCAAGCGGTGATATCGGCAACAAATGATCGACTGGCGTAACCCTTATAGTCTTTGACGACACCATGGGCCGTTAGCGCACCGGCAAAGAATTGCTCCGGTGAAAATGCAGGCTGGCGATCACGATAATCATCGACTGAAACGCTGGAACAGGCAGTCAGTCCGAGGGTAAAGAGGACAGCAATGAGGTGTCGCATAAGGGCGCTCCTGACAGCAGGCAAAAAAAACCCCGGTCGAAACGACCGGGGAATCATAAAACCATCTGGGGGAAGATGGCTTGGAAACCAATCAGGTTGCGATTGTTACGAACCCTCAGAAAAGGTGGATCACCAATTTGCATCTTAACGAGTGAAAAGCTGAACAAAAAAAGGTCGGCTTAGACGGTTCGCTAGTTATCCGCCTCGTTATTTGTCTGAGCCATATGAGCCAAACTCGTCATGTGCAAAAAAAAATTTATATAACAAAAAAATTTAAAACTCGATTCAGTAGGAACAAACCAAAAAGAAACCACAAAAACGCATGAAATAGGTTAAGTAAACCTCTGAAAAACGTTGGGTTTCTGATGCATGAATGGACCGCGAAACAGAGTGTAACTAAGTCTATTGTTCCACTAAAAAATACGTACATTTGACGCGCCTACTTCATGTCACAGATTTGAAATATTTAATTCAATAAAGCGACATTCAACGTTCATACCCTCGGCAAAACTTCTAGAGGCGCGTAATCATGCAAACATCAAAAACACGACTCAAACACCAGATCGTCGTAGGCCTTTTCTCCGGCTCCTTGGCACTGTCGGCCGCTGCTACAGATCAAGCGCTACTTGATATCCTACTGGCAAACGGTGTCATCACTGAGGTGCAACATGCCCAGCTGACCCAAAAAGAAGATGTGAGCTCAGCTGAAGTATTATCCAGTATTGATACTGCTAAACCTCCCGCAAACGAGAGAGACTCCTCCTCGGTTAGCGACGAGCTAACCCTTAGGCAAGTCGCGCTTAATGACAATGTAAAGCGTGCCATTGATAACGCTGTGGTAAGCGCCGTCGACGCTAACTCGCTGATCAAAGCCAGCTACGGTTCAAAAGGGTTCCGATTCGAAACACGCGATGGAAACTTCCAAACCAACCTCCAATGGCGAGCGCAGATGCGATACACCAATCCTTACGCGTCCGACCCCAGACAAGCCTCCAATTTCGAAGATAGCGGTAGCTCTAGCTTCGAGCCACGACGTCTCCGCATGAAAATTGGTGGTCATGGTTTCCAGCCGTGGCTCAAGTACTATTTCGAAGTAGATCTCCAACCTGCGCGCGACGTAGATGACAGCTCATCAAAAGCAAGTGCAAGAGTCATCGACTACCGTATCGATCTGGCGAAGTGGGACTGGGGCGGAATCCGTGTTGGTCAGTGGAAGATAGATCTAAACCGAGAGCGCGTTGACTCGTCAGGTCGCCAACAGTTTGTAGAGCGGTCAATCGTAAACCGAGCCTTCACTGTAGACCGCCAAATTGGCGTCCAGCTTCGCGGCCACTTATTCAAGAACACGCCAGCTGACATGCGCTACTACGCTGGCGTATTTAATGGTGAAGGTCGTGGAGTCAGAAACAGTTCAAACGATCATCTTTACATGGGCCGCTTACAGTGGAATTTCCTCGGGCGAGATCTTGGCTTCCGTCAGACCGACGTCGAGTTCACGGAGAAGCCAACCGGCTCGTTCGCGATCGCAGGATTTACTAGCACAAGCGCTTGCACACGCTGGTCATCATCTGGCTGTGGCAATTTAGACGGGTTCTCGAAACCTGCCGATGCAGAGGCTGACCAGTTTAGAGTAGAGCAAGCAGTACAGGAGTTTGCTTATAAACATCGAGGTTTCTCGATTCAACAGGAATGGCACCGCAAATTCATTACAGACCGCAGTCTAAATACTGAAAGCGACATGACTGGCTTCTATATCCAGTCCGGATACTTCTTCAACAATATGTTCGAGTCGTTCCCAGCACCGCTGGAACTTGCTGCCCGATACGCTTTCGTGAGCGAGGCCAACAAGTCTGATCGTAGCGTCTACAACGAGAGAGAAGAGTACACGCTCGGGGCCAACTGGTTCTTCTCTGGCCACAACAACAAAGTGACGGTGGATTTCTCGCGCTTGACGTTAGATGACGGCCTGCTTGGCTCAAATCACTCAGACAACCGATTTAGAATTCAGTGGGATGTTTCCTACTAAAAAGCACTGACTCGACTAATTCGCAACAATAGGTTTGAACAAACGCTGACATAGGAGCGTCTCAAATGGAAATCATCGCATCACACGGTTTTGTACTGCTTACACTTGCCTGCGTGTTTGGCCTTTTTATGGCCTGGGGCATCGGTGCAAATGACGTAGCAAATGCCATGGGCACCTCAGTGGGTTCGAGAGCACTCACGCTGAAGCAAGCCATTATCATCGCAGCGGTCTTTGAATTCGCAGGTGCCTATCTGGCAGGCGGAGAGGTCACCTCCACCATTCGAAAGGGGATTATTGATCCCACAGTGCTTACCGATACTCCGGAGCTATTGGTGTTCGGCATGCTTTCAGCACTGTTAGCCGCAGCTACCTGGTTGCTCATTGCCAGCATCAAGGGGTGGCCAGTTTCTACCACACACTCGATCGTTGGTGCCATCGTTGGCTTCGGTGCAGTGGGCATCTCGGTCGACGCAGTAGCGTGGGGCAAAGTAGGTCAGATCGCAGCAAGTTGGGTGGTATCACCGCTTCTAGCAGGTTCCATGGCCTTTGTGCTGATTATCTCGGTAAGGAAGCTGATCTTTGATCACGAAAATACCTTTGAGCGCGCACGCAAGTATGTCCCAATGTATATGTGGATGGTCGGCTTCATGATTAGCATGGTCACCCTACTTAAGGGCTTGAAGCACATAGGCATCGACTTTGACTTGGGGATGGGATCGAAATTTGTCAATGCGATGGTCATTTCTGCCGTCATCGGTTTGGTTGTCGCCGCTATTGGCGCCGCCCTTCTGCGCAAAGTCAAAACTACGGGCGACATTAACAGCAATGAAAACATCGAACGTATCTTCGGAATCCTAATGATCTTTACCGCCTGTGGTATGGCCTTCGCCCACGGCTCCAATGACGTTGCCAACGCAGTTGGCCCCCTTGCAGCAGTTGTAAGCACCGTTCAATCAGGCGGGGTCATCGGCGCCAAAGCTGGGTTACCCTGGTGGGTACTAGGAATTGGTGCTGCGGGTATTGTCGTGGGTCTTGCAACCTACGGATGGCGTGTTATTCAAACCATTGGTCGAAAGATTACTGAATTGACGCCTAGCAGAGGCTTCGCAGCCGAGCTTGCAGCCGCATCTACAGTGGTACTGGCATCGGCAACTGGCTTACCTATCTCCACCACCCATACATTGGTGGGTGCTGTACTTGGTGTGGGTCTGGCACGTGGTGTTGAGGCGCTTAACTTAAAAGTGGTCGGAGCCATCATTGCGTCTTGGGTAGTGACACTACCTGCGGGTGCCGGTCTTGCCATTGTCTTCTTCTACACACTGTCTGCTATCTTTGGTGCATAAGAAGGACGCGGCGCTTTGGCTAGTTGGGAGTTAGCAACTGCTACAAAGTGCCGTGCTTTCAAGTGCCTGCGAATAAACAAAGCTAAGGTAAAAACGTATGAATGTAAAACCCGCTTTAAACGATGTATTCAGCAGTTCACCGCTCGGACACATAGAGCGCCACGCACAAGCGTGTCTAAACTGTGTAAAGCAACTCAGCGCGTACTTTGAGGCGGCGCAAGCCGGCGATTGGAAGAAAGCTGAAAAAGTTCAGTCCGAAATCGTTCGACTGGAGGGAATCGCGGACGATTTAAAAATGGAAGTCCGAATGAACCTTCCTCGAGGTTTGTGGATGTCGGTTTCGCGTGCTGATCTCCTCGATTTAGTCCGCATCCAGGACAAGATGGCGAACGAGACCAAGGACATTGCAGGCCTCTCATTTGGCCGCGAACTGGCGTTCCCCAAAAAGTTGGATAAATCACTTTCCAAGTACATCGAAACTGTTATTCAAGCTGCTGAGAAGGCCGTTGAGGTGGTAGCAGAGACGCGCGACCTCTCGAGATCTGCCTTTGGTGCACGTCAAGTGAAAGTAATCGCAAGTAAATGCGTGGCTATTGAGAAAATAGAGCGCCGCTCAGATAAATCGCAGTTAAAAATCAGAGCCAAGTTGCGATACCACGAGGAAAAAATATCACCCGTTGATGCAATGTTCCTCTATCAGTTGCTGTCTCAAATTGGAGAAGTTGCTGATCACGCAGAGAAAGTCTCACATCGAGCTCAAATTATTGCTTCGAGTTAGTGGCGAGCTTACTGGGTAAACGCTCTCCGAATACGATCTCAAACGGTAGTTAGAACTCGTCAACATCTTTATCGCTCGTTCTCAGTCCTTTTGGGAGCGAGCGAGTTGAGGGGTATTCCAGTTCATTCACAACCTGTAGAGCGACTCGTCCACCACGGCGAAAGCGACTACATCGCATTCACGTACATAGGTTCAAAATGACAAAGAGAGCTGACGACTGTGCGTATCACTTATCTCCCTATCTTTAACGCAAGAACCTCATTAACCTGGCTTGATGCAGCTTGGTCTCTTGAATAGGTTCTTATGTTGGACTTCCAACACATCTTGAAACATTACCAACCCGCATTTACCTCGAAATGGCCAATATCTGCGCGCCTGCTAGGGTCACTTTTAGGCTTCGTATTTGGTCAAAAAATCTTTGAACAGTTCGAACGGACACATCCCGAGTCAGAGGGGCTGACGTTTCCAACGGCCGTACTGAGATTTTTCAATTTTCGATTTGAGATCAACCAAGCCGGGCTGTCGCATATTCCAGAGCAGGGTCAAGTCATCATTGTTGCCAACCATCCTCTGGGATCACTCGATGGCGTCGGGCTGCTAGATGCCGTTCTTTCGATCCGACCTGATGCCAAAATTGTGGTTAATGAACTGCTGATGCACATAGAACGGCTTCAACCCTTTGCCCTGCCCGTCGATAACATGAGCAACCAAACGTCGCAACAGCAGCTGCGCGCCATCCAATCTCACCTTGCGAGCGACGGCGCCTTGATTATATTCCCCGCCGGTGAAGTCTCCCGATTGAGTCTTTGGGGGATTCGAGATGGGCAATGGAACAGTAGCTTTGTACGTCTAGCCCTCCGCTACCGGGCGCCCATCGTGCCGGTCTTGGTTCGAGGCAGGAACTCTCGCTTTTTTTATGGCTTGAGTCTCTTGATAAAACCCCTCTCGACGGCGTGGCTCATTCGCGAAATGTTTAAGCACCGCAATGCTCGTATTTCTGCGCATGTCGGGAGCCCCATTTCATACCCCACCTTGGCCGAGAAGCAAGAACCGGCTCAGGTCATTGCAGACGAAATAAAAACACAGGTTTATTCCTTATCCGAAACCTCCGACCTGCCCTCGTCGCATCCTCAACCCGTTGCAAAACCAGAATCGCGCGAAAGCCTCGAAAAAGATCTGAAGCAATGTCAGTCGCTGGGCACAACGCCAGACGGCAAAGGTCTGTTTCTGACCACCCAAACCCAATCGCCTGCGATTGTGCGAGAGATAGCACGCCTGCGTGAAGCTACTTTCCGTCCGGTGGGCGAGGGTTCGGGATATGAACGTGACACCGATCAATTCGACGCGCACTACCACCACCTGTTCATCTGGAGCTACGACGACCGCGATATTGTTGGCGCCTATCGGCTGGGGGATGCCCGAAAACTGATTGAGCAGGCAGGCGTAGCTGGCCTATACACAAATACCCTTTTTCACTTTTCTCCAACAATGACGTCGTACTTCCAGCAAGGGTTGGAACTGGGTCGCAGCTTCGTTCAGCCGAAATATCAAAACCGCTATGCACTTGAGTACCTTTGGCAAGGTATCGGTGCTTTTGTGCAGAGACACCCGCACATTCGATATCTCTTCGGCTCCGCTTCTATATCAGCTCGGTACGGACACGAGGCCACAGCCCGCATTGCCCATTTCTACAAAACTCATGTGAACCAACTACCTGTGGATGTCTCACCAAGAACGCCTTTTTGCGTTTCCAATTCATTAGAAGTACAGCAAGCGAATGAAATGCCTGGCGACGACTTTCAAACCGATCTCACGACACTACAGTCTGCGCTTGCAGCCCAAGATCTAACGATTCCCCTGCTCTTTAAGCATTACTCACAAGCAACCAGTAAAGACGGGGTTTCGTTCTCTGCCTTTAATGTGGATCCCGCATTTAGCAATTGTGTGGATGCGTTTGTCATTGCTGATCTAACCCGATTACTTCCCAAGAAAAAACGGCGCTACCTAGGTGATGATTGGCAACATCGCCCTCTTAAACGGGCGTTGCAAGAGGAGCAGGCATTGCCTCCTGACGCTTCCAATGTGGCGACGGACAGCTGACGCGCTATCGTGCCGAGAGGTATTTGCGCGGACCATCGCAGGCCCAATAAACGGGTAAACTGATCTTTGTCGACGTGACTAGCGAATTTACCCGATAATCATTGAAATTCGCTGTTGACTGAAACTTAGAACGCTTGAGTTTGTCTCAACAAAACCCCATGTCATTGAGTGACATCGCTGTAGGTAAACGATTCATGAACCACACTGCCATCGCCGGTCTCGAAACCTGGCTGAGTCAGCAAATTATTGGCCAGGCTGATCTCGTTAAAAAACTTCTCATCGCCATTCTTGCCGATGGTCACCTCTTGGTTGAGGGTGCCCCGGGTCTCGCTAAAACCCGCGCTATCAAAATGATGGCCGAGGGCGTTGAGGGAGATTTTCACAGAGTTCAGTTCACCCCCGATCTTCTACCCGGCGATATAACCGGTACTGACGTTTTCCGACCTCAGTTAGGCACGTTCGAATTTCAGGCAGGTCCTATCTTTCACAATCTGATTCTGGCCGATGAAATCAACCGAGCACCTGCGAAAGTGCAGTCGGCGCTGCTGGAAGCCATGGCAGAACGTCAGGTTAGTGTGGGTGGGACAACCTATCCACTCCCAGCGTTGTTCTTGGTGATGGCCACGCAAAACCCCATCGAGCAAGAAGGCACCTACCCTCTTCCCGAGGCACAGCTCGATCGTTTTCTGATGCACGTCAAGGTCGATTACCCCAACTCGGCAGCAGAACGCGACATTCTAAAATTGGCCAGACGCGAAGCCTCCACCGGCGAGCAGGTGGACCAACCCGAGGTTTCCGAGGCGGTTATTTTCGCCGCGCGTGGAGAGGTACTGACGCTGCACATGTCTGATGCCGTCGAGGAGTATATCGTTCAACTGATTATGGCGACGCGCCAGCCCGCGGCTTACAGCGAGGAGCTGGCCAGCTGGATTGAGTACGGTGCTTCACCGCGAGCAACCATTGGTCTTGATCGCTGTGCCAGAGCGCATGCATGGTTGCTCGGCAAAGACTTTGTCAGCCCTGATGATGTGAAAGCCATGGCCTACGACGTATTACGTCATCGGCTGGTTGTCAGCTATGACGGTGAAATAGCCGGCGTAACGGCCGACGACGTCATTGATAAGTTGCTAGACCTCGTTCCTGTTGCCTAAAACTGGCGAATGACGGACTTTCTGCCAAAAGGCCACCAAGTATTGGCTGAGCGGTTAATCGAAGGGCGCCACGTGGCTCGGATGATTAACATCAACGCTCAGTCAAAGGCATTGGCGCTCCTTGCAGGCCGTCGACGCATTCGTCAGCGAGGCAGAGGCGTCGACTTTGAGGAAGTGCGGCTATACGCGCCCGGCGACGATATTCGAACCATCGATTGGCGAGTGACTGCTCGCTCTGGCGACCCTCACACGAAACTGTTTCAGGAAGATCGAGAGCAACCTATTGTATTGATGGTCGATCTCCGATCCCCCATGTGGTTTGGCTCAAAGAACTGCTTTAAATCCGTCCTCGCGTCGCACGTAGCATCCGTTCTGGCGTGGGCGGGGTTGGAGGCCGGCGAGCGCGTGGGCGGTATTGCCATGACCGATGCTGGCATTTTTGAAATCAAACCACAGCGCTCAAAGCGATCGGTGCTGCGACTCCTGCGTCTACTTGAGTCTGCGCCGGCGCCCGACGTTGCGACAACTGACGACAATCCGGCCGTCTCGTGGTCTACCGCTCTGAATCAACTTAAAAACCTGTCCCGACCCGGCGCCCGACTCATGTTGATCAGTGATTTCAACGATTTTCTGTCCGAGCCCAATGTTGAAAAGACACTGCGCGACATTGTTGGACACCGTCAGGTCGTATGCTTCAAGGTAACGGACCCGCTCGATGCGACGCTACCGCCCGCTGGACGCTACGCGATTTCAAATGGGAGTCGTCAAATCAAAATGGATACCTCGCAACAGGCGATCCGTCAGCGATACCAGGTGGATTTTGAACGCTCACAGCAAGAAGTCATCGACTACCTTCGTCGTTATCAAGTGCCGCTGGTTACCGTCGATACCGACGAAAACCCCAATGAACTGCTGCAGCAGGTTTTCCCGAAACGATGAACCCTGAAGACCTCATCCAGCATCTCGCCCCCCTGCGAACACCGGATCCCATAGGGTTCTGGCCGCTGGCTCCCGTGTGGTGGGTGATCGTCGGGCTGCTTGTCATTGCTCTGAGCCTTCTGTGCTTTCAGTGGTTGAAGCGTTATCAACGGAACACCTACCGGCGGGAAGCCCTGAAGTGGCTGTCTGAACTGCAAGAAGCGAACTCAGATGTGCAAGCACTTAGTAGTGCGCTCAAGGCTACAGCACTTAACGCCTATGAAGCGATATCGGTCGCGAGCTTATCCGACGAATCCTGGCCAAACTTCCTCCGCGACTCATGCTCAAAGCTGAGCAGTGATTCATTAGATATCCTATCACGTGTGCACGCACCCAACCCTGGATCATTGAGCGCATTGGATTGGCGCGATGCGATGCTCTGGGTGAAACACCACGAGGTGCCACGTGCTTGATTTTTTGTGGCCCTGGGCCTTCGTATTGATTCTGTTACCTGTGGTGGCACGCTTTTTACCTCCGGCCTCTGAGTCACTAGGCGCCGCAATTCGCGCACCATTTAGCGCGCGCTGGCAGCGACTCGAAGGTCAGGGCCGTCTAGCTTCAAGCGTGAGCTCTGCACGGGTGTTAGGCCTGTTCTTGGCATGGGCGCTCATCGTGGTCGCCATCGCACGCCCGCAGTGGGTAGGTGAGCCCATCGAACTACCCAACACAGGTCGAGATTTGATGCTCAGTCTGGATTTATCGGGAAGTATGCAAATACGGGACATGCAGGTGGGCAACCGCACCATCTCTCGTGTTGAAGCAGTAAAAGCCATCGCCTCAGACTTCACGGAACGTCGCGTCGGTGACAGAGTTGGACTCATTCTGTTCGGGTCAAAAGCCTACGTGCAGGCGCCACTCACTTTCGATACCACAACGGTGACACAGTTTATCCGTGAGGCTCAGCTGGGGTTCGCCGGTGAAGACACGGCGATTGGTGATTCTCTGGGACTTGCCATCAAGCGTCTTCGAGATCGACCCGCCGCCTCACGAGTTTTGATTCTACTAACCGACGGTCAGGACACCGCAAGCAGCGTCGATCCCATGGAGGCCGCAGCGCTCGCAGCGCAACAAAACGTCAAGGTGTATACCATCGGCATCAGTCGCAACTTGGGTACTACCAGCGCCCGCGGCGGTGAAGTGGATGAAGCCTTACTCCGCGCTATCGCTGAGGCGACGGGTGGCGAGTACTTCCGAGCCCGTGACCCACGAGAGTTGCAGGCCATCTACGGCATCATTGACCAGTTGGAGCCCGTCGAACAGGACGCCAGCACGTTCAGGCCGCGTCGGTCCCTCGGGTTTTGGGCCATGTTAGGTGCATTGGTCATTGGCAGTCTTGTACTGCTGACCGGCGGATTAATTCCCGGCTTATCACGATCTCATCAGGCGGTGAACGCATAATGGATTTGCATTTCATTCGCCCCGAACTGCTGTGGCTCCTGCCGGTGATCATCCCACTGTTATTACTTGCCTGGCGTAAACAGGTCCAAGGGGGTGACTGGGCCAAGGCTATTGATCCCAACCTATTACCACACCTCATTACCACCGAAGGTGGGGGCAGCAGCCGACTGCGCCAGTTGTGGTGGCTCACCTTACCCCTTTTAATAATCGGCGCCTCAGGCCCCTCTTTGGAGCGGGCTGAACTGCCCGTATTTGAGAAATCGGATGCATTGGTCATAGTGCTCGATCTCAGCCGATCGATGTGGGCGACCGATACGCAGCCAAGTCGCATCCGTCGCGCGCGACAGAAAGTGATGGATATTTTGGATGCACGGACCGAGGGCGTCACCGGCATGGTGGTGTTTGCGGGCGATGCGCATGTGGTAACGCCGCTGACCGATGATACCCGCACGATTGAAAACCTACTGAGCGCCCTTGCACCCGACATCATGCCGTTACAGGGTTCTAACGCGACTGAAGCCATATCACTTGCAGCCGGGTTACTGGAAACCTCAGGGCTGACTAACGGTAGCGTGCTATTGATTACTGACGGTTTACCCAAGTTTGAAACCTCTCGCGTGGAGGGTTTGTTAGCCTCGGTGGGTGCTGACTTGGGTATTCTGGTCATGGGAACCGACACCGGTGCTCCGATCCCTCTGCCTGATGGCGGTTTTCTGCGCGATGACAATGACCAAATCGTTATTCCAGCCGTCGATCGACAAGAAATTCAACGAATTGCTACAACGCTCGGTGCCCAGCGCACCGATGTCTCGGTTGATAATAGTGATATTCAGTCTCTTCTGTCAGGGGCTCAATCGAGCATTACCAGTGACGATTCACTGGAGCGCAAAACCGATACCTGGATTGATCTTGGCTACTGGCTGGCCATCGCGGCTGCCCTACTCATGCTTCCCTTATTTAGACGCGGGGCACTCAGCGCTCTACTGGTCGCAGTATTGATGACTGATGCGACACCAAGTCAAGCCAATACCTTGCAAAACTTCTGGTCTACAGCCGATCAGAAGGGGGCGAAGGCACTGGCAGAGGGCGACGCAGCGCGCGCGGCAGCACTCTTTGAGGCACCAGACTGGCGAGGCACCGCACACTATGAAGCCGGTGACTTTCGCTCCTCATCAGCCGAGTTCGGTAAACTCGAGACGGCCGACGCGCTTTACAACCGAGGTAACGCGCTTGCCCTATCCGGTGAATTTCAAGGTGCTATCGACAGTTATGACAAATCACTTGAAGCGGAACCCGACCGGCAAGACGCTATCGACAATCGAGAGCTAGTGAAGTCGTTACTCGAACAGCAACAGCAAGAACAACAAGGTAACGATCAGGACAGCAATAGCGATCAATCGGATCAAGAGGGTGAGTCACAGGACTCTGAAAGTGATTCTTCTCAACAGGAGCAGGACAGCAGCGAATCTCAAGAAGGAAGTTCAGACCCTTCCGACCAACAACCTAGTGACCAGGAATCGCAGCCGGGCGCCGACGGCGAGATGAGCGAGGATATGAACCCATCTGAGCTTGAGCAGGCAACAGAAGAGCAGCTGGCGCGCTTCAACGAGGCACTGGAAGAACAGCAGGCCCTCGAACAGTGGCTACGACGTGTTCCCGATGATCCCGGCGGCCTACTCCGTCGGAAATTCAGATATCAAACGATTCAACGCCTACGAAATGGAGAGGAACCCGATGAAGACGTTCGCTGGTAGCCTGATGCGAATCTTAATATTGCTGAGCTTGATGGTCTTTTCTGCGATAACGGTGGCGGAAATACGCTCTGAGGTTGATCGCGAGACCATTGGCATGGGGGAATCTCTGCGACTCACCATCACCGGTGATGCCAGCGAGCGACTCGATCAACTCGACCTCGCCGCGCTCCAGTTTGATTGGGAAATCCTGAGTAGCAGTAGTTCAACCAACACATCGTTTATAAATGGTTCGCGCTCGACCACTCGCACCCTGTCATTGGATCTTTTGCCCCTGCGCGATGGCATTCTTTCCATCCCCTCACTTAGCACGGGAGGAAACCGCACAACGCCGATTGCAATTACGGTTAATCCGCAAACGGTCAGTACTGGTGGAGATGACTCAATTCGATTCTCAATAGAGATCGATAAGCTCGATGTCTACATACAGGAACAGCTGATTCTTACCGTAACTATCGAGCAAGCCATAAACCTCGATGGTGCTGAGGTTACTCAGCTCGAGCTCAATGGCGCCATCGTAGAAGAACTGACTCGCCGAAACTTTCAACGCCAAATCAATGGCCGTCTGTGGCGTGTGACCCAGCTTCGCTACGCCATCTACCCGCAGCAGCGAGGAACCCTCGAAATACCCTCTTTATCGCTAACGGCGCGCGAGGTATTACCGGGTCGATCGCTCTTGGGCGCGCGCTTAGGTAAGCGATTTAGACTTTCAGAAGACGCGATTGCCATTAACGTAAAGCCAGTGCCCGAGAACTTTCCCGGTGACGTCTGGCTTCCCGCCGCCTCGCTTGAACTTGCACAGTCATGGTCAACGCCGCCCGAGGCGATGGAGATTGGAGATTCCACCACGCGAACACTGACCTTGGCTGCAGAGGGCTTGTTGAGCAGCCAATTGCCGTCGATTACGAGCATGTCAGGTAGCAGTAAAATAACAGGGATTCGGGTTTACCCGGACCAGGAGTCTAGTGATCAGATAGAGCGAACAGGGGGTTTTCTGGGACAACGAACGCGCAGCGAAGCTCTCGTGGCAAGCGGCAGTGGCTCATGGACTCTCCCTGAGGTCAGGGTTGCTTGGTGGAATACGGAGACCGACTCACTAGAGTTTGAAATCCTGCCCTCGACCACCATTTCAGTTGGTAATCCCGTGGTCCAAAGCCCAGTCCAACCCATCACTAGTGCAGCTGAGGCTCAATCGACAGCGGCGCCGATTTGGCTCAACGTGCTTGCAGGCATCGGTTGGCTTCTAGCGTTGCTATTTGCCTGCATGCTCTGGCGCTCGCATGTTAGTAAAGCCAGCAATGTCTCAATCGACAGTACCGAGGAAACCTTGCGACCACTATTGACCGCGATGAAAGCCAGTACGAGCCAGAATGACGCTCCAGCAACGCGACAACTGCTCCTGCGGTGGGCGACGCTGCACTACCAGCAACCTGTGAGAACGTTGGACCAACTTAAAGGGGTCTGCCGCTCGGTCTTGGCTGACGAGGTCAGTACGCTGGAAACAGCGATTTATAGTCAAAACGATGACGCTTGGACCCGGGGTGCGGCGCTATATCGAGCGGTCCGTGATGAGCCCAAGCTAGGGGCTACCGATAGGACCGATTACCGGGCCCTCTACCCCACTTCGTAAAACGAATGCGAGCGATTGCTGACGCGCCTCAACCCGCTTCCCGCTGCACTGTTGACTGGATTTCAGCAGAACGCGCTAGCTGTCTTGTAGCGATCGATTAACAACCTCGTAAACGTCCTGCGACAGCCCCTCCAGGGACGCAATAGACTGTAGTTCATCGTGCATAACCGCTTGCCCATGATCGTATCGACGCCAACGTGTCATCGGCGCAAGCATGCGCGCCGCAATTTGCGGGTTATCCGACTGAAGACGACGCACAGCATCGCCCAGGAGCCGATAACCCCCACCATCAAATGCATGGAACGCGGTTGGATTGGCGCCTGCGAAGGCACTGATTAGGGAGCGAACCTTGTTCGGATTACGCCAGTCAAACGCCACGTGACTCGTAAGCGCTATTACGTCTGATACACAATCGGTTGAGGGGCGAGTCGCCTGCATCACAAACCATTGATTGACCACAAGGTTCTCGGTCTGCCAGCGATCAAAAAAGTGCTCCAGTACTTCAGCTCGATGTATTTCGTCACCTTGGTGAACGACCAAACGTGCGGCACATAAACGGTCAGATAAATTGGTAGCCGCGTAGTACATCTCTCTCGTCGGTACCAGCCACTCGGGATCACTCTCCACCAGCAATGACAACGCGGTGTGTAATAGTGAGCGTCGCCCAATCTGCGCAGCACTTGGCTGATAGGCGTCAGTCACAGCGAGGCTAGACATTACAATCGCTTCAAGCTCGTTGGATAGCGCGTGTCCCAAAGCAGCCGCTACATTGGTTTTGGCGTAATGGATATCATGTACGTTTACGAGGCCTGTTTGCGCGGCCCGATCGGCCAACGAGGCCTCTGTGGGCAAACTTAATAACTGCGCCTTCATCGCATCCTCGATATCGCTTGATAGCACCTGCTTTAGCGCGTCTACGTAGTTTCGCTCCAATGCGATAGCACCACTATCGATTGCGGCATAAGCCAAGCGCTGAGACGCGTCCCATTTTACAAACGGATCGTTATCAGAGCCCATCAAGGCGATTAAATCATCTTGGGATTGCTCCATTTTAAGTCGAACAGGCGCAGAAAATCCGCGTAAAGCTGAGATAACGGGTTCGCTACCGAAACTCTCAAACGAGAACGTTTGTGTCGACTCCGTTAACTCCACCACACGAGACGATGTGCCATTTCCCATGTCAACATGCTGACCGTTCTCCATCAACGCCAACGTCAAAGGAATATGCAGTGGCGCTTTGTCATCCTGGCCCGGAGTCGGCGGGTTTACCTGTGTGAAGGTCAGATCGAGCCTGCCTGAAGTTTCATCGAATGCTTTCTTTATCGAAACCACTGGCGTGCCTGCCTGCTCATACCATCGCCGGAACTGACTAAGGTCCTTACCCGAGGCCTCCTGCATGGCATCGACAAAGTCATCACAGGTAACCGCCATGCCGTCGAATCGATCGAAATAAAGTTTGGCGCCTGCGTAAAAGGCATCATCACCCAGTAAGGTGTTGAGCATCCTGACCACTTCGGCGCCCTTCTCATATACAGTCATTGTGTAAAAGTTGGAAATTTCTATGAAGGAATCTGGCCGAACCGGATGCGCCATAGGACCCGAATCCTCAGCAAATTGATGTGTTTGCAAGAACGAGACATCTTCAATGCGCTTCACACCGCGGGAATTCATGTCGGCTGAGAACTCTGCATCCCTAAATACCGTAAAGCCCTCTTTGAGACTAAGCTGAAACCAGTCACGGCAGGTCACGCGATTCCCCGAGTAATTGTGGAAATACTCGTGAGCGACCACCGACTCAACACGCTGATAACCAAGATCGGTCGTGATGTCAGGATGCGCCAGTACGCAAGAGGTATTGAAGATATTCAAACTCTTATTCTCCATCGCCCCCATGTTGAAGTCATCAACCGCTACGATATTGAAAAGGTCTAGGTCGTACTCAAGTCCGTAACGCTCTTCATCCCAACGCATGGATGCTTTCAAAGACTCCATAGCGTGATCGCAGTAGCCCGTGTCTTTTTCCTCTACCCAAATGCGCAGATCAACCACTTTCCCTGACTGCGTAGTGAAGGTGTCGGAGACAAGCTCAAGATCACCCGCAACAATGGCAAACAAATAACTAGGCTTGGGGTGAGGGTCATGCCAAACAACCTGGTGGCGTCCGTCAGACAAATCTGCTCGAGATACCTCGTTACCATTACTTAGCAGGACCGGACAACTAGCCTTGTCTGCTGACAGGGTCACGGTGTAAGTCGCTAAAACATCCGGTCGATCAAGGCCGAAAGTGATCTTTCGGTAACCCTCCGCCTCGCACTGAGTGCAGTACATTGTTCGGGAACGATAAAGCCCCTCGAGTGAGGTATTGGTCTCTGGCTGGATATTGATTACGGCGCCAAAAATGAAGTCATCAGGGACGGTATTTACCGTCAGTTTGCCGCCCACATATGTATAGGAACCCTCATCAAGCGCAGTGGCATCAACCGAAGCGGCGATAAGACCAAGATCCTCGCCATCGAGGACTAAGGGCCTCTCATGAACTCCATTGCGTTTAATGCGAAGCGAGCTAGTGACCCGCGTGTTGCCGTTTGCAATCTCAAAGGCGAGTTCCACGTGACTTATCAGGAAATCAGGCTCTGTGTAGTCCTTACGATAAATGGTTTTCGGTGCACCCTCTCGCATCATCACCTTGTCTCCAGTTCAATGTGGTAGCCACCAAATTTACGGATATTCAACACACCCGTATCGAGCAATAAATATTGTCCTTTGATGCCCATCAATCTGCCCTCAACAGTTGGATTCTTATCGAAATTATGCGCGCTGACTTTAGTGGGAAATTCGACCACCGGATAGTTGATGCTTACCGTTGGTTCATCTTGAAGTAGTTGCAGTGCCTGCGGACCAAATCGGTCCTGAAGCGCCTTAATACTGTCCTTGCATAGACTCATGAGTTCCTGCCGTTTCTCCTCAAGCGAAACGGCTTCACCATTGCCTTTAAGCATGGTCTGCCAGGCAGTTTTATCCTTCACATGCTGTGCGATTACGGTTTCCAATAAGCCTGACAGCTGACGATGCTGAACGCGTGCAATAGGTTGCGCTTGAGTGGCGCCTTGGTCCATCCAACGCGTCGGAACCTGAGAATGACGCGTAATACCGACCTTTACACCGGATGTATTCGCGAGGTAGACGATGTGATCAACGAAGCAGTGAGACTGCGCCCATTCGGGCTCACGACAGGTGCCTGCGTCGTAGTGACACTTCTCAGGGCTCACGATGCAGCTATCGCAGGCGGCTAGGCGCCTGAAGCAGGGAAAACAGTATCCCTGGCTGAAACTCTTATTAGACTTACGATCGCACTCGATACAGTTAATCACGCCCGTAAAAGACAGTGACAGATGGGTACCTATTAAAGGATTCACGTGAACCCGCTCATCACCAATGGGAAGGTGGTATTGCACGTCACTCGACAGCTCAGTGACCATTTTCCTTAAGTTTCCACTAACCGCCATGCAGATTTACCACCCCTCACTGCCACTTTAAGGGTACGGGATCGTCACACGTGCTATCGGCTTTCGACCCCTTTTCAATGAATCCAATACGCTGATCCTCAGGTAGGTGCAGTTCACCCCACAAGATGACTGCGTCCATCGTTTGCTTGCGTTGCGCTTCCGTCAACTCTCTGCCATCTGGCCATTTCCCCACGGAGAGAGCATCAACCATCCTCTGGTATAACTCGGCCGGCATGGCCTTTATGACCTCTTCATAATTTTTGGACAACGCCTTAGCCTCGCTTTGGAAACAATCGGGTAATAATGACGCCCGTCACGATACCCACAAGTAAACCACCCAGATGGGCACCATTCGCAATCGACCCCATCCCTAGTGTTTTTAGGATTCCCGTGAAACCGATGAACAGCCAAATCCACATGAAGGTGAAAACCGCTGGCACATCAATCGGCACCAACCCTGGTCGCAATCGCCACATCACCCAAAGGCACCCCATATACGCGTAGACGACGCCCGATAGACCACCAAAAATTGACGGACCGCTCCACCAGCTCTGAAGCAAGTTACCGCCAATGGAACCGGCGAGAAATAAATTGAGCGTAAAAATCGAACCAAGCCTCAGCTCGAGGCGACTACCGAACTCCCAAATCCAAAGCCCGTTGAACAGAATGTGAATCAGGCCGAAGTGGATTAGGGCAGGTGTAACGTATCGCCAATAATCACTGCCCGGGCTCACTAGCTCGAAGCGACGACCATTGAATTCGACTTTATTGAACGCCAGCCAATCCAAGATGATGGCATCGCCAAGAAGGCTCATCAGCCCGAGTACCGCCGTGGAAATGGCGAGAATCGAGATGGTTACCGGTACCTGACGCCACTGAGTTGTTATGTCAGGACGTGAGTGCATCAGACCATCTGAGTTTATCTCGACAACTGGCGTAAAAACTGTACCCCGGTGGGTGAAGCAGACGAAGCGCCCTAGACTTCTTCCGTACAAGCACCGAGTCACCGGGCTTTAGGGTCAACGACACCTGCCCGTCACAAGTCACCAGCGGGTTGTTCTTGTTGCGCTCGAGCGTGTCGATTCGAATTTCACTCTCGCCGTGTACCACCATGGGCCGACTGGTGAGTGAGTGAGGAAACATGGGCACTAAGGCAACCGCATCAAGCATTGGATTCATAATGGGGCCGCCAGCAGACATAGAGTAAGCGGTTGAGCCTGTTGGAGTGGCAATAATCAAGCCGTCGGCATTCATTCGATAGACAAACTCATCGTCTACCTGAAGCTGAAATTCAATCATTTGAGCCGAAGTGCCGGAGTTTACGACGACATCGTTCAGTGCCTCGGCCTGTCCCGTCCGGACGCCGCCACTGTAGACCTCCACATCTAACAGGAAGCGCTTATCGATCGAGTAGTTACCATTCAGCACACTGGTGACGTGGGCAACGAGCTCATCATCCGGGCTGACGTCGGTCAAAAACCCAAGCCTGCCACGGTTGATACCAATTACCTGGCAGTCGTGCCGAACCAGCGTACGCGCTGCACTCAACAAACTCCCATCGCCGCCTATTACGACCGCTAGGTCAACATTTGCGCCAATCGCATCACGAGGCTGCATAGCTCGCGTTTCAAAGTGAGCCAACGTCGCAAGACGATCCTCCAAGACTACATCAATGCCGCGGCTATCGAGCAGGTCTAATAATTCGGCCACAACGTGTGCTACCCCGGGGTGCTCACGACGACCCAATAACCCCACGCGTTTGAATTCAGTCACTCTTCCGTGTCTCTCAGCCAGCTTTGTTAGTACTCAACCTGCACCAGCGAGCGGCGCATTGAGCAAACTGCCTCATGATACGCCAAAAGCGTCGATTCGATTCTTTGTGATCGATCACTTAAGGCCTGCCTGAGGCAAAAGTAATGTACAGCAGCTTGCGTTTATCCACGCCAGCACCTTAGCCTTCCTGTAAACCGACATTGTTAAGCTCGAGAACACGCTCCGCGCGATAACTAGATCGCACAAAGACGCCCGACACCACCTCTTTGAAGCCCTTCTCCAGACCCCATTCACGATATCGCGCAAACTCATCGGGCGTTACGAAGCGCTTGACCGGTAGGTGGTTCGACGTAGGCTGCAGGTACTGGCCCAGTGTCAATACGTCAACATTAGCCTCACGCAGGTGATCCATACATTCGAGCAATTCACCATCTGTCTCACCAAGCCCTAACATGAGCGATGTCTTAGTGACTACATCAGATTGTTCAGCCGCGTACTTCAATACATTAAGAGTTTGCTCATAGCCAGCTCGTGGATCACGAACCGGATGTGTGAGCCGTTTAACTGTCTCAACATTTTGCGCAAATACATCGAGGCCGGACTCAAGGAGGACATCAATGGCGGACTCAAGACCTAAAAAGTCAGGGGTCAGGGCTTCAACACCCGTGTGCGGATTCAACTTTTTCACCTCACGCACCGTCTCGGCATAATGGCCGGCGCCACCGTCGGCGAGATCATCGCGATTGACCGATGTCAGAACAACGTAGGCTAGCCCCATAAGTTGAACCGCCTTTGCCGTATTAAATGGCTCCTCCAGATCCAACCAGCCGCGAGGGTTTCCTGTATTCACGGAGCAGAACCGGCAGGCACGCGTACAGACATCACCCATGAGCATTATTGTCGCCGTTCCCGCTGACCAGCACTCGCTAATATTGGGGCACTTTGCTTCCTCACAAACGGTAGCGAGCCGATGCTGTTTGACGATATCTTTGACCGATTCATATTTTGGTGAATGCCGGACCCGCATTCGCAAAAAATCAGGTTTCTTGAGACGTGGCGGGACTTCTCTAACTGTTTTAATACCGTCCTTAATCGCATGGACCCCCGCAGGCGTCACGAACTTTTCACCACTAGTAACAGTGACGGTAGGAATGAGATCAGCTTGTGCTTTGTTGTTCATCTGTCAACGTTTCTCATAGCTATAACGATACGTCTAAATGACTACAGCGCAGTCGTTTAGAGTTTACACTATGAACCACCTAAACACGCAGTGAAGTGACTCTATATCGCTACCTAACGTCGCTAGTCCGAACCGGCGTAAAGCATTTATGACAAAAAGATCAACACGAGAAAAAAAATGCGCAGACTGCCAAGTTGCCTGCCCTATTTTGTACCGCAGTAGAAGTCAGAGCAATTCGACTTGGCTGTTTAGGTGTGAAGCTTGCCTCTCGGCGTTTAAGCTAACATCTGGTAGCCATTACCAGTACGGGGGCACCTGGAAGGTGCGCTAAACATAGCCCAGCGCCCACAGCACGACAATCGTCGTCACCACACCCTTAAGATAAGCAAACCAGAGCGCGGCATAAGGTGTCATGCCGAGTCGATTTAGCCACCATTCAGTCTGCGTTTGATGCCATTCAAAGAATTTCATAGCTATCTCCATTAAAGCTGAGTGCTTCGCGTATGCAACCGCCAAACCACGACCCTATCTAAAATTATCCGCACCCCGCATCGAGTTAATAGCTAGAAAAATAACCTCACAACACGGCCGCCCCGACGCGCACAAATAAGCCCTTATTTGTCGGCAGCTTCTTCTGATTGTGCGATAGCTCTCGCGTATTTAGCAATGCCACTCAAACTGAAAAGACCCTAGCGGCAGCGAACATCACTGTTATAGTTCGGTTCTCATCGACAGTGGCAAACGACTTATGAACGACTCACTTGAGACCACGCAAGAGAAGATTTTCGCGTCTCGCCGAATCCTATTGAACTTTGCCCTGATCACAATGTGTTCACAGTTCACGTTCGCGCTCCTCGCCATGAAGGGCGTCTTATTGCCTCAAATACTAGAATTATGGGACGTCTCAAAAACCCAGTTCGGCCTGCTGTTATCCGTTTATGGACTTGCGAGCAATGTCATGTATGTTTTGCTGTCTTGGGCGCAAGACCGCTACGCACCGCGGCAACTTATATCGGTAACCATGGTCGTCGGCGGAATCACTACCTCGTTTTTAGGAAAAACATCCGACTTTTATGTGTTGTTAAGTTTGCTGCTCACGCTAGCAATTTGCTGTGAGGGAGCGTTCTGGCCTGCCATCTTATCCTCGGTCCGAAAATCAACATCGGACCAACAACAGTCAAAAGTATTTGGCATTCTCGAGGGGGGTCGAGGCCTGATTGAGTTTCTGCAAAACGCCATCACACTGGGCTTGTACGCCTGGTTGGGTAACAGCGTTCTCGGTTTAGAAGTCGCCTTTATGTTGAACGGCGGCGTTATGGTCCTTCTTGGCATTACCTGCTGGTTCGCACTACCCAGGAACTCATTGCTCAAATCTGAAGAAGCCTCCGAAAATAAGATGGCGGAAGTGCGCGAAGGCATGAAAATAACCCTCGCAATGCCTGAGATCTGGCTCGCCGGTATCAGTGGATTCTTCATTTACTTCGCATACACTAGCCTCCCCTACTACGTCACTTATCTCAATGAGAGCTACACCCTACCGGCGATTGCCGCCTCGATATTTGCAATCTTGTCGACCTCCGCGGGGCGCATTAGCTCAGCCTTCGTGGCGGGCTTCATCACCAATCGTTTATTTGGTAGCTCGGCCGGTGGCATGAGGGCGGGTCTAATTGCGATTGCCTTACTAGGAACGACGCTTGCACTCCTTCCAACCACACAGTCACTTCTATGGGTGGCAATGGCACTGCTGATGCCTCTCATATTCGTGGTCTTTTTCATGCGAGCTTTATATTTCGCACCCTATGGCGAAATGGGCCTACCGCCCCGTTTTTCAGGGTCGGTTATTGCGGTAGCTGCTTTTGTGGTTTACGCGCCTTCCTCTTTCGGCTATCTGGTGTGGGGCTTCATTTTAGATTCCTATCCAGGAGAGACCGGTTACCGCTTCCTCTTTGCCACACTTGCCTTTATCGGCATTTCAGGTGCTGTTGCCGCCGTGTTGCTTCGCAGACGAATGGGGGAAGGCCTGAGAGAGCGCATCGCGAGCAAGGTTTCGTTACTTGATGCCAAGTTGGGTCTCGAGGGCGAAGAGAAAACTTTCGCCAAGACTTAAAAATTGGTGGCTTTTGACCCGGAGTTAGAATCCGCTCTTTAGCGACTCAAGCCTGGGACCTATCTCCAAAAAATTGGCGCCGTGACGAATGCGAGTGCCTTCGCGCCCGCCGACAGACTTATGTATTGCGTTAAAAATATATTACTTGAGCAAGCCACTAACTAAATTTCAGAAGGTGCCTGTTGGGTAACATTTACTAAATGAGAAAAATCATTTTTTTTAACCACAGGTAAGATCGAAGCTGTACTTTCTGAATTCAGTATCAAGCTCATAGCCCAAAGCTTCATAGATCGATTGTGCCGTAACGTTAGTGTGCGCCGTTTCGAGGTCTACACGTGACGCACCTTGCGCTCTCGCCCACTCATGCGCGAAGAGCAATAGAGAGGTGCCGACTCCCTTTGCTCGCGCTGTCGGTGCCACATACAAATCATAGAGAACAAAAAACGGCTGCATCTCCACGGAGCAAAATGCGGGATAAAGCTGCGTGAATCCGAGCACTGTTTCACTGTCCTCGAACATGAAAACGTGGCTTCGCTGACCAGAAAGATTTTCTTTTAGGTACAGAGCTGCGCCGTCCAGATCAGACTTTTGTTCGTAAAACACTCGGTATGCATCGAATAAGGGTGAGATGGCTTCCACATCGTTAAGCGTTGCTGCTCGTATGCTCATAGGAACCTCTTGTGCTCATCCAGCTCATAAGATTATCGAGCGTACACCTATTAGGGCTTAGTAATCCAAGCCTAAAATCAAGATCACCACCTTTGCTGAGACCGCCGAATGTCCCGACGTCAAACCAAGGCCCAAACCGTCGTCATTATTGGCATGGGCGATACTGGCGTATTAGTCGCTGCTCGACTGAGCCGTCATTTCAACGTCATTGGTATAAGCACTAAGCCCAATCTTGTCAGCGGACAGGAGGTGGGCAAACGACTGGCTGATTTGAGTTGGTGGAACCGTTACTACAATACGCCACTGCGACGATTCAAAGCCCTCGTAGGCGTGGAAATCCGCCATGCTAAGGCAGAACGCGTCGACCTCGTAAATAAAAGAGTGGCGGTGGTTGACAAGAGTAATAGCGAGACATTGATTGATTTTGACTTCCTGGTCATTGCGTCCGGCACATCGAACGGTTTCTGGCGCGATGATAACTTGCGGTCTGAGGCGCAAATCGATGGACGTTTGAAACGGGACGCAGCAGCTATCCGCGACGCCAACACCTTAGCCATTATTGGAGGCGGTCCCTGCGGCGTAAGTTGTGCTTTGAATATTCGTCGCGCCTACCCCGAGAAGATTGTCTCACTGTATATATCAGCGGATCTCCCGCTGCGGGGATATCACGAGGAGGCCCGAAAATATTACCAACGAGAACTGACTGCTACAGGCGTAAAGATTTTCAGCGGGCACCGAGCAGTCACCGAGGACCCCAAACCCAACAAAGGAACCATACTGTTTGAGTCAGGTCAGTCCTACGTGGCGGATACCGTCATATGGTGTGTAGGTAATCGCAAACCACACACAAAGTTCCTCCCCAATGGATTACTCGATGATGAAGGTTTTGTAAAAACCAAAAATACGCTTGAAGTGGTAGGTAGCGACTGTCTTTTTGCCATCGGTGATGTGGCATCAACGGATCCAGCGCGATCGTCCGCTCGAAATTGGGCCTATGGTATTTTGGTACACAACATCAAACGCAAAGCCGCAGGCAAGCCGCCTAACAAGTATTACAACCCTCCAGCAAATCGTTGGGGATCAATTGTTGGGCCCCAGGATGACGGGCTCACGCTTCATCAGGACTCGGGAAAGACAACACGCCTGTCGCGGTGGGTAGTGGATAAATTGCTGCTCCCCACTGTCGTTCAGCGAGTCATTTATCGCGGTGTCGATCGCCTGCGAGGTTAAATGCTCTACTACGCAGCCTTCGCTGCCGGGAACCGAATGAACTCGTTAACCAGCGCTTGAGCAAAGCTCGTGGGATCCGGCCGCGGGCCCTTGAGCACAGCACGATCTCTCAACTCCGACTCTAGTGTATCCAGGATGTAATCGAGGGTTAGATCATCTGTCTTATCTGCCCATTTTGATTTTTCTAACTCATTGGCAAAACAGTACGCTTTCCAGGAAATCGAGTAGCGCAGATCCGCCCACTCGTAACGCGCCACCTCATTACCATCGGGTTTAGCGAGTGACCACCCGGCACTTCCCTTAAAAGTAAGCGTTGCACCTTTATCGATTTCAGGGAAGAACGACCTCGGCGTAACGCGTTCTACACCATGAAACACCTTGTCAGTATCAATCAAAATAGCGGTGTTGTGTGTCGCCGGCATGGATTCCCGCCGCCCTTGAGGGCCCTCGGGAAAAAAGGCAAATGCGCCTCCCGGATTGGCACCAAACCATGAGACGCAAGTGGCGATGGGTATACGATATTCATCAAACAAGCCCGAGTGCAGCATAGTGACTAGGAGCCACTGCGGCATGCGCTTCCGATCTGCCCCTCTGAACTCAGGGACATCAGTATGAATTGCTAATTCCTGACCTGGCGTCAGGATGTTGGCATAGACGATCGCAGGAACGACCAGAGGGTGACCTGTGACCTCTCCGGCAACGGCTAACAAGTCCGGATGATTGAAAAAGGCCTCTACGCCCGGCGCCTGAATGTTCTCACCATAGGCATATGTTTCTCGGAAATAATTTGTGCGCTGCGCTGCCGTACTTACGTCATCACTATTACCCAGACCGTCAATGCCGTGCTGAATATAGTTGAAGGCAGCATCAAAACGCTGAGGCAATAACTCCCCAATACCATCATTTAGTGCTTCCTCAGCGTAGGTACGAAACACTCGCCGTTCCTCGGCAATACGCAACATCGTCGCTGCTTCCTCCGCCGACATAAACGGACTCATGGCCTTGTAGCTCGCTCGCATATGCGTGTACCCCTCGCTCCTTATTTTTGTTTTTCGTCTTCTGTTTTATCTCGTATTAGGCGCAGCCTCAACGGTATTTTTCGCGGAAACATGACCCCAGCGGTGAAACCATGCGATCAGAAACTTACGGAATAAGGACCGAGCTTCCTGTCGTACGGCGCCCTTCCAGATCGTTGTGCGCTCTCACAACGTCGCTCAGTGGGTAACGCTGATTCACATCAACCGTAAGGTACCCCGCTTCCATAAGGCCAAAAATCCGATCCGCCGATGCCTGCATCCACCCCGGTCGCGCCATGTGGGTGGCCAAGGTTGGGCGCGTAAAATAAAGCGACCCGGCAAGAGCAAGTTCCCCAGGGACGACAGCGTCAATGGGACCTGATGCATTTCCGAAACTGACAAATGTACCCAGAGGCGCGAGTAAACTGAGGCTTAGTCGATAGGTCGATCGACCCACACTGTCGTAGACCACAGGAAATCCATCAGGTGCGTAAGCTCTGAGCTTATCGGCTAACTCTGGGTCATCGCTCAATAGGCAGGCTTCAGCGCCATGGCTCACGGCCAGATCACATTTTGCTTGTGTACTCGCAGTCCCTATTAAATTCACGCCTTTGTATTTGGCCCATTGACAGGCAATTAAACCCACGCCACCAGCTGCTGCATGAAAAAGAATGGTCTCACCACTGCCGAGCGGAAAGGTATCGTTGAATAAGTAATCCACCGTCATTGCTTTAAGAAGGACCGATGCGGCCTCTTCGTCCGTGACACTCGCAGGAATTCTAACCAATGCAGCACGGGGTAAAACGATCGCCTCGGCATAAGCGCCCATGGCCATGGCAAAACCAACACGGTCGCCCTTGCTCAGGTCGTCAACGCCTTCCCCGAGAGCATCAACTAGACCCGCGCCCTCACATCCCAACCCTGTTGGCAATGCAAGAGGGTAGAGACCCGATCGGTGGTACGTATCAATAAGATTAACGCCGCAAGCTTTAAGCCTAATCAGGACCTCGCCTGCACCCGGGTGAGGCAAAGGCACATGTTTTACCGACATTTGTTCTGCTGCCCCACAGACGTCAACCCGAACAGCTTTCATCTTATCCATCGACTTACCCCAACCTCTACTCGTCGCCGTGCTTAACAGCGGACTTTTCTTTTAAACCCGCCCTGCGAATCAAAGGCGCTATCTATTTCCCACCCCACCTTGCATGCAGTATCGGTGAATCGGCGATTACGAGTGTCGCTTCATGGCTTAATCTGATCAAGCGGCAGATATTCATTGAGTTGATCAGCGAAGTCTATCGACCCAAGACTCATCACAGTGGTCTCAAGCCCGAGCGACCTCGAAAAAGGTGCTTCGTTGGCATCCTGTTCTCTTGGTTTAACGCAGGCTGCTAGCACTCCTTGTTGATGACATCGGCGTACGGCACGATCGTCATCACAGAAGACCTCGTCGAATATCGGTTATGCTGAGTTATGCATGACGGCCAAATCATTTTCCGCAAGTCCGAAGACGACGAAAGACAGATCACTGTCCATGTTATTAATAAAGGAGCAACGATTGCGGGCATCACACTGAATGGCTTCGGTGCGAACCCGCAGTCAGACGTCGTGCTGAGCTACCCCTCACCCACGGAATTCGATGCGGACCTTTATTATCTGGGCGCCACCGTGGGTCCAGTCGCAAATAGACTGGAAGACGGTTGTTTCGACCTACCTAACGGCAAACACACAGTGGAGATCAATGAGTTCTCTCGATCAAACGTACTGCATGGCGGTATCAATGGGCTTCATCAACAAACCTTTCAGGCCTCTCCGACCCGTGCTGATAATGCGGTAGTGTTCTCACTCGCACTACCCCACCTTGCAGACGGTTTCCCCGGTGATCGACTCATTACGGTCCGTTACGAACTCCTGGGGGATCTTAGTCTGCAGTTTGATTTTGCTGCTTCAACAGACCGTACGACGGTCATGAACCTAGCGAACCACGCCTATTTCAACCTTGGCGGCCCCCTATCTGAACACGAGCTGACAGTGAATGCTGGTCACTACACACCAGTGAATGAACGCCTCATCCCTACGGGAGAGATTGCATCGCTCAAGGGCTCCGCGCTCGATTACTGTGATTGGAAGACTCTCGGGGCTACCGCGCTTGATCATAATTTTGCATTACCCAACGACGGGAGGTTTCGCCGCGCAGCAAGCCTCCGGCTTCTAGCGACGAAACTTCAGCTCGACGTCCACACAACCCAGCCTGCTCTGCAGGTCTACACAGGCGACGGCTTAAATGCACCCTTTACGCCCAGATCAGGTATTTGTCTTGAAGCTCAGGGCTTTCCTGATGCACCTAACCAGCCCAACTTCCCGAGCATCATGCTGGAACCCGGCACCACCTACCGGCAGC
>CAJWEV010000008.1 GCA_913031575.1 uncultured Halieaceae bacterium
AGATGCAATTACACAACCTCACAGATAAATAGGAACTACCGATGATGTTAAGACTTCTCTCCGCGATTATCGCGACTATGGCTGCGATCAGTGTTACGGCAGCTGAACATACTGTCCAAATGAAAAACCAAGGCAGCACAGGCATTATGGTTTTTGAACCCGCAGTGTTGAAAGTGGCTGTAGGTGATACGGTAACTTTCCAGCCCAGTGACATGGGTCATAACTCGCAATCCATACCTTCGATGTCACCTGCAGGCGCTAAGGGTTGGACCGGCGGTATCAATCAAGCGGTGTCAGTCACTATAGAGACCGAGGGCGTTTACATTTATAAGTGCCAGCCACACTTGGCACTTGGCATGATCGGCGTAGTGGTCGCTGGTGAGGCGACAAATATAGAAGCGATCAATGCTAAAGTCCCAGCAATGGAAAAAGCGTTGCTTTCAAATAAGGGACGGCTCCGCGAGTACCTTGCGCAGGCCCAGTAAAGCAAGCTGAATTTGTCTTTGCGGCCTCGCGGCCGCGAGACAGTTTTCCCATACAGTGTCACAAATTTGCTCCTCAATAAGGCCTGAAACGCTCGCTAATAAATCTATTTTTGGTGTCTATGCGCTCATCGGTATTATGATAACAGCGAGACTCAGCACCTGCAGTTCGCGTTAAGTTCTAATTTATTCGGCGCGCTGATCGCTCAGAAACGAGCGCACCTGGTTGGCAATGGGTCCAGAAATATACGTGGCCACTACGCCCTGCTAATGCGGCCTACTCTTATACCGAGCTATGCCGACACTCTAAGTTTTCGACTACACTAAGCGCGACTGCTGTTCTGCGAGGAACAGGTAATCATATGCTTTGGGGGCAAATGATATGGACCAAGTTATTGCGGTAATGCAGGACGACTGGGTAATGATGGCCCTGCCCTTTTTCTTTGGGGCTCTCGCCATTGAGGTTCTGTGGGCTTACAAAGCCACGACGAAACATTACGAATCCGTTGACTTTTGGACGAGCATCCGCGTCATGTTGCTCACCGTTTTTGTGGATTTGATTCCCAAGTTCTTGGGTATTTGGTTGATGTTTGTCGCGTACTCGTTGTCACCACTGCAAGGCATGATCGACACGAGCTGGTACTGGTGGGTACTCCTATTTTTCCTAGATGATTTAACGTATTACAGCTTTCATCGAGGCAACCACGAGGTGAGATTGCTGTGGGCGGGTCATGTCTCACACCACAGTTCGCAGTACTACAACCTCGGTACAGCACTGAGACAGGGCGTCGGCGAGCGCATTTTGAAATATCCTTTTTGGTTGCCACTGGCAATCATTGGATATCACCCGGCCATGATTGTGACGATGCTCAGCTTGAGTTTGATCTACCAGTACTGGCTCCACACTGAGGCATTTTATAAGTTTCCAAGAACGATAGAGTTCATCTTCAACACGCCATCGCATCACCGCGTTCACCATGGATCCAATGTTCGTTATCTTGATCGCAACCATGGAGCGACACTCATCATTTGGGATCGTCTTTTTGGCACCTTTTCTGAAGAAGTCCCTGAAGAACCTGTTCAGTATGGTTTAACCAAAAATATAAACACCCACAAAGTCATGCAGGTGGCTTTTGGAGAATACGGCTCGATGTGGCGTGATATTCGTCGTGCAGAAACATGGCGCGACAAGTTGGGCTACCTGTTCAAGGCACCAGGATGGAGCCACGATGGTCCTGACATGCGATCTGACACGCTTAGGAACGCGTAACGCCTGTGTGACTGATCAAATTCTGGCCATCTACGACGCTGATTTCACCGTGCTGGGTGAGATCGCTTATGCCATCGGCAAAGTAACCGGCATTCGTAGTTGCGCGCTCTGTGATGTCTCCCATGGCTTAAATCCACTCGGAAAAAAAAACTGGCGGAGCTATCGTGGGACGCGACCTGAGATCGAATGGATCCATCGAAATGATTTGGATGACGACACCAGAGCGGCACTCGTCTGTGAGCTCCCCTGTGTAATAGCAAAAGATTCTTTAGGCGGCTGTCATATGCTTCTGGATAACAAGGAAATCCGGGCCTGTCACGGCGATATCACACAGTTTGACGCGAGGTTATCAAATGCGTTGGCGCAGCGTTTGATTGTGCTCGATGACGCACACGCATCATGACCTGTTCTGCAGGACGGGTCGTTAGTCTAGCTGCGGGAACCACTGTTTGATTTGGCAGCAATTCAAAATCGAACTTACTGACTAGCTGTGACATGATTAGTAGACTTTCGACCTGCGCAAACCCAGCACCAACGCATAAATGCGGCCCCTGCCCGAAAGGAATATAGGCACCCTGAGTAAGGTTCTTCTCATTTTCCGGAAGAAAACGCTCGGGTTTAAAAGCGTGTGGATCTTCCCAGTACTTGCTATGTCGTTGAAGTGTCCAAGGCGCAATCATAACCAGGGCACCCCGTGGCAAGCGCTTGCCCTCGATCTCAACCTTCTCCAATGCGACTCTTGGTACAAAGGTAATTGGCGGGTAAAGTCGCAATGCTTCCTTAAAAAATGCTCGTGTCAAGGGTAGCTTCTTAGTCGCCTCAAAGGATAAATCACCGTCGCTCATGTAGGGATCTATTTCCTCACGCAACCGAGCTAGCCACTCAGGTCGCTCTGCCAAAATGTAAAAGACCCAAGTCAGTGCGCTCGCTGTCGTCTCATGGCCCGCAAGGAAGAAAACTCCCAACTGGTCAATCAACTCATCTCGGGTAAACGGCAATCCGGTGTCTTTGTCTTTGGCTTGGATGACCGCTGAGGCAATGTCATTAAACTTGCCCTCAGTTACATTGAGGTGAGTATCGATCAAAGCACCAATGTGATATCTGATGCGCTCACAAGCGGCAAGCACTTCCCGAGTTTGCTTGATCTCCGACCAAGCGGGCTTCAGTATCATCCCGAGTATATCGACCTGAGCCACAGACTTCTCAAAGAGCGTAAAGTCCTCAAACACCTCTTTCGCGACATTTGACGCTAGGGGTGTCGAAAAGACAGTTCGACAAATTACATCAGCCGTGAGATGGCTCATTGCCAAATCCAAAGAGAACGGCTGTCCCGAATCCGCAGATTCACTAATTGTCGAAACATGATCGTCAGTAGCCGCACACATCGCAACATAAGCCACACTTAAGCGCATCAAACTAAACGCCGGGTCGATCATCGCGCGCTGGCGACGCCATTTAGGTCCGTCGGTTACGAACATACTCTCACCGATGAGTGGGTCGAGTGCGCCAACCATGAGGTCGCTTTTAGGGAATACGCCCTGCTCGTCGCGCATGATCTCCTTCACCGCCGAAGGCCGGTTGAAGAGCACTGTGCCACGCCTAGATCGCCCTAGGTGACCAATATCAAAGTGATAGGCCTCAGCAGGAAGTAGCTCAAGTAAATTCCCATCTCCCTTCCAAAGCGATCGAATTAAAGCAATAACCGCAGGTAGCGAGTTTGGCTTTGGTGGTATGTAAAGTGTTTCATCCACGGAAACTATCCAATAGTATTGACACTACACACAGTATGGAGCGCCAATATGGGCCTGTCGACCCATAGCATTTTCGAATCGCTGGTGATCATGCACATCATTACAGGGACCGTGGGACTCATCTCTGTCTGGATTCCTATTGCAGGACAGAAAGGCGGCAAACTTCACCGGAAAGCGGGCAATATATTCATTATCAGCATGTTGACGACCGGACTGATCGCAACAGGTATTTCGCTCACGACACTCTCTGATCCAACAGGCACGCATCCGCATCTTGCAGACCACCCACTGTTTAAAGATCCACAACTGATCGCCGGTATATTCGGCTGGATGATGCTCTATCTCGCCACGCTGACGGTCAACTTGGCATGGCATGGCTGGCTCTGCATGCGGAACAAGCGCGAGCATCATAAGAATGCCGCCTGGCACAATCTGCTATTGCAAGTCGTCCTCACGGCAACATCGGCCAATTGTTTTATCCGCGGTTTCGAACTCAATCAACCGATGATGATGGGCATTGCCTTTGTAGGCTTTGCAACGGTTGCAACCAACCTGTCGTTCATCTACCGACAGCCCTCCTCGCCCAAAGTACGAATTAAGGAACACATTAAATCGTTGGTGGGCGCAGGCATTTCCGTTTACACCGCCTTCTTCGCATTCGGCGCGGTTCGATTACTGCCAGAGATCGCGCTAACCCCAGGACTTTGGGCCATCCCACTGGTGACAGGACTGGCTTTGATAATTTATCACCAGCGAGCCGTGATGACTCCGCCTCGGCGCATCCAGACAACCTGATGGCAAGACGCGCGATCATTATTGGTGCCGGTGCGGGCGGACTCGCCTGCGCCACTGAACTCGCTGCAGCCGGCTGGCAAGTCGACGTTTTTGAAGCACGGAGCGAGCCGGGTGGAAAAATGCATCAGCGTCAAGTCGGTGGCGTGGGCATCGACAGCGGACCCACGGTCTTTACCATGCATTGGGTGTTCGAGCAGTTATTTAAGCGCGGAGGAAAGCACTTTGACGATTGTGTGGCCCTCACGGAGAGTCGCCGCCTAGCGCGTCATGCGTGGACAGATAGCAGTTACCTTGACTTGTTTCACGATATCGATCAATCCAGCGAAGCGATTGCCAAGTTTTCTGATGAGGAGAACGTAGACGGCTATCAACGATTCTGTAAGGACGGAGAAATTATCCACGGTTTATTAAAGGATAACTTCATGGCCAGCGCTCGGCCATCTCCAGCCAAGCTAACCTATCGACTACTTAGAGATGGCGGCATGAAGGCGCTTTCAGTAGCACCACATAAATCTCTCTGGCAGTCGCTCGGCCGCTACTTCAGTGATCCTAGGCTGCGCCAGTTGTACGGACGATATTCGACCTATGTGGGCTCATCGCCACTGCTAACCCCATCAACACTCATGCTCATTGCACACGTTGAGCGCCAAGGGGTTTGGTGCGTCGCGGGAGGCATGCGTGCGCTCGCCGACGCCATGGCCAATGTTGCTTCCGAAAACGGTGCAACCTTCCACTACAACAGCGCAGTTCGCGAGATTACGGGCGATGAACGTAGCGTTCGAGGGATAACTCTCGCCTCAGGCGAAACGCATAATGCTGACGTTGTGATTTTTAATGGTGACACAGCCGCTTTGAGTGATGGACTTCTCGGCGAGCGCGTTCGTAGGGCAGTCCCATCGCGCGCGCGCAAACAGCGCGGCCTGTCGGCTATTACCTGGTGTATGCGAGCCAGTACGTCGGGGTTAGATCTCGATCATCACAATGTTTTCTTTGCAGCCGATTATGAAAAAGAATTTTCACACATATTTGAGCAACGCGGCATCTGTCCAGAACCCACCGTCTACGTTTGCGCGCAAGACCGGTTAAATGGCGAGTGCAAATCTCCTAACGGCGAGCGCCTATTACTGCTCATCAATGCACCCGCTGACGGCGATCACCTGGCGTGGACACCTGAGAAACTTCTCGAGCAGAGAAATCGAGCGTTGGATGTTATCAAGCGAGGCCGGGTCAACATCGAATTCGAAGAGGAAAACTGCCTCGCAACCTCTCCCGATGATTGGCATAGACGCTTTCCAGCCAGCGGAGGTTCTCTCTATGGTGCAGCATCGCACGGCATGTTTTCGATTTTTAGTCGCGCCTCGTCTAGGACCAAGGTACGAGGCTTATACCTCGCTGGTGGCAGTGTGCACCCAGGTCCCGGAGTTCCCATGGCGACCTTGTCAGGCACACTGGCAGCTCGCGAAATTCTCGAACAAGTCAACTAACACTCGGCGTAAAAATTTTCGATTACCGACACCGTCTCTCCCGAATGCTCCCAATGCGGCATACCAAAGCTAGGGGCCACACGATGAAATCGCCAGTTAGCGGTGTTCTCAAAATCAGCAAAGCGCTCAAAAGACACGTTCGGGTCACGATCAAAAATCACCAACACCGGCAAATCCAGGCGCTGATAAAGGTTCTCGACCGCATTCTCTGTAAACAACCCCATCGATAAAAACTGCAGTGGCATCAGATGGGCGTCAGGTACCTTGGTCGTTTTTAAGGCATAACTCACGAGCTCATTAGGGACGCAACCCGAGAAATTCATACCGTAGAAATACCGAATACTTCGCTCAGTGCGAAGGAGTTTGAAAGCATTGCGGCCAAAGCCCGCAAACTCAAAGATCTTTTTAAGGCGTTGCTGAGTTTTTTTTGATACTACTCCGCGCGCGGAAAAACCTGTTGGTGAGATGAGCGTGACGCTTCGCACCTTCGCACCAAATTCTGTAATCGCTCGTGCCACAAACTCGCACCCTAGAGACAGTGCGACAACATCTGGAGCTTTGTCTCCCGGCAACGACTCGATCATTGCAGCGATCTCACGCGCGAAATCTATAGACGTGAACTCACCAACGTTACGTTCTGAGCGACCGAAACCCGGTAGATCAGGCGCAAAAGCTGGTCGCGACTCTTGAAAATGCGTGAAGAGCGGCTTCAATTCGATGGCGCTCGGTGCGGCGTTGACACTATGAATGAAAAGTAAGGGTCTACCCACTTGATCTGCAGAGAAATACCAATACAGCTGGTGCTCCATACATCCCCTAAAGTATTCACCGCTGCAATCAATGGCGCTCTCTAATTGGCGCATCCCTACCCACTCCTTACTCTCTCCCATCTATACGTCCTATACGTAGCTAAACTCGCCCGGACTGACGAGCATGAAAAAATAAATAAATTTTGACAATTTATATGTTTAAATAAAGTGACACTAATACGGCTAATCTCAATCAGGCCGATATGCCTGTATTAATACAGGTTCAAGTTGGGGGAATTATCATGACCGTAGCGTATCCCTTCACGGCGATCGTTGGGCAGGATGATATGAAGCTGGCACTTGCCATTGCAGCGGTAGACCCCGGTATTGGTGGTGTGCTCGTATTTGGTGAGCGCGGTACTGGAAAGTCCACGACGATTCGCGCACTGGCGCAACTACTTCCCAAAATTTCCGCGGTAGAAAACTGCCCCTATCACTGCGACCCTGAGGCATCAAATAAAACCCTGTGCCCTAGCTGTCAAAGTGATACCAATCCGAAAGCCCGTAAAATATCTATTCCGGTAGTAGACCTCCCATTGGGCGCCACAGAAGACCGAGTATTAGGCGCATTAGATATCGAGAAGGCCATTCACAGTGGTGAGAAAGCCTTTCAACCCGGCTTGCTTGCAGCAGCCAATCGTGGCTTTTTGTATATCGATGAAGTGAATTTACTTGAGGACCATATTGTCGATGCCCTTTTGGACGTTGCGGCCTCGGGTGTCAATGTCGTTGAGCGGGAAGGCCTGAGTATCCGTCACCCTGCAAGATTCGTTCTCGTCGGTAGTGGCAACCCTGAAGAGGGAGAACTGCGTCCACAGCTTCTGGATCGCTTCGGCCTTTCCCTCGATGTAAGAACGCCGCGCGACATCCCTACTCGCGTGGAAATCATCAAGCTCCGTGATGCTTTCGATCTCGACCCCGAAGGATTTAGTAGGCGATTCTCCCGAAAAGAGGGTGCGCTTCGACGAAAAATTGATGTGGCAAGGGGGGTTGTTGAAAGCGTGAATGTGCCAGCGGAAGTGCTGGAGAAGGCTGCAGAGCTTTGCTTAGCACTGGGAACTGACGGACTCCGCGGCGAACTTACCCTCATCAGAAGCGCTCGCGCGCTCGCCGCGCTTGAGGGCCATAGTGCGGCCGATATAAACCACCTAAAACACGTCGCTTTATTTGTGCTGCGCCATCGTTTGAGGCGCGATCCTATGGACGAGTCCAGTGCCGATGCTCGCGTCGAGCGAACTATCACAGCCGTCCTCCCCTGAACTCGAAGTCTCGAGTTTATGGCGTGATGCGCAACTAGCGGCGGCAGTCATAGCTGTTACTGGACATCAATGTGGTGGTATTCGTGTATCCGCACAACCAGGTCCTGTAAGGGATTTTTGGCTTTCCACGCTCGAGCATCTTCAGCAGGCAACCATAAGAAAGATACCGTCCAATACCCCCACCGATCGTCTGCTCGGGGGTATGGATCTAACTGAAAGTATGCGCCTTGGCAAACCCATATTAGCGACAGGTGTACTCACGGAATGCCATGAGCGAACAATTGTTATGCCAATGGCAGAGCGACTACCCAAAGAATATTCAGGGCATTGGTGCGCCGCACTTGACTCCGGAAAAATTCATGTGGCGAGAGATGGCCTCACGCACACAACAAAAGCGGCTATCACTTTGATTGCATTAGACGAAGGGATTGATGAGGAAGCCCCACCGATGGCTTTACTGGAACGCCTCGCACTCAGCATTCAGCTCGACCCCATATCAATTCACGGGGTTGACGATACTGTTTTTAACCCCTCGGATATCGCCCGTGTCAAAGACAAACTGCGCGTTTGCTCTGCCAACGACGCGACCATAAAACTGCTTGCAGAGCTCGCCGCATCACTGGGCGTGCATTCGACACGCTCACTCATATTTGCCGTCACCACATGCAGAGTAATTGCGTGGCTACTTGATCTACCCGAAACCCACAACGACGTAATTGGATCAGTGATTCGCCTGGTTCTTCTCCCACGCGCAACTCAGTTACCGCAGCAAAAGGTGCCCGAGCCACCTTTGGAAGAACAGGAGTCCGAGGCGACCGAGGAAAATAAGGCTCAAGAGCAGACTCCCGAGCCGCCCGGCGCTACGGAGGAAATGGTGCAAGCCGCTGCAGCGACCCTACCCCCCGAAATTCTTACAATGCTACTAAGCCGCGCAGAGCGAAGCCGCCAACGCCAAAATAAAGCGGGCAACGCAGGCCACCTGTCTCAAGACAAGATGCGCGGTCGGCCTGTTGGTGTGCGCCGCGGCGATATAAAACGCGGCCACCGCATTGATATCCCCGCTACCCTGAGAGCTGCAGCACCGTTGCAACATGTGCGAGCTCAATGGGATAGTTCAGGCATCACCAAGCGTGGCCTTTACATCGAATCGGCAGATATCATGGTTAAGCGCTTTGAGCAGCGGAAATCTAGCGTGATGATCTTTGTCGTCGACGCATCAGGGAGTAGCGCCTATCAGAGAATGGCCGAGGCAAAAGGCGCCATTGAACTGATACTCGCAGACTGCTACTCGCATCGCACCGAGGTTGCATTGATTACGTTCAAGGGCGAGAGCGCTGAATTACTGTTACCACCTACTCGCTCGCTGGTCCGTGCTAAACGAACCGTAGCGCAACTACCTGGCGGCGGGGGTACGCCTATGGGCGCTGCACTACAAGCGATGCACGACCTTGCTTTGTCAGTTGCCGCCTCAGGTGCTACACCCAGTTTCATCTTACTTACCGATGGCGCCGCAAATGTCGCCCGAGACGGCACCAAAAGCCGCAGTGCCGGAACCGAAGATGCCATGAGTGCGGCGAAGGCAGTCGCCAGCGCCGACTACCGCGGCATCCTAGTCGATACGGCAACTCGCCCGAGTCCTCGGGCCCGTGATCTTGCCGCAGCGCTCGATGCCGTTTATCTACCACTTCCAAATGCATCCGCGGAGTCGATCAACAACTCTGTGCGCGCACTCAATTGACGGCGCTTCACCTTGACGCCCGTTGACATGCCATCCGATTGGCCGTTAAGGCAGGCCAGCAAATTTAAAGTAATCGATAATGTACGATGGCACTTCCAAGTATTGGGGGATGGACCCGTGGTCCTGCTCCTTCACGGCACCGGAGCGTCAACGCACTCGCTCGCCGATCTTGCGGTGATCTTGAGCAACAACTTCACTTGCTTATTAATTGATCTGCCAGGTCATGCGTTTACGTCACCGCTCGACGAACGAGAACAATTGCTCTCAGCAATGGCCGTTGCCGTGTATAAGCTGTGCAACAGACTTGATATCGCACCTAGCTACATCATCGGACACTCCGCAGGAGCAGCAGTCGCGATTAGAATGTGTCTAGATACCGAACTGTCGCCACAAGCACTTCTATCTGTAAACGGGGCATTACTTCCCTTTGGCGCGTTTATCGAACCCGTTATGCTCAAAACCGCCCGACTACTCAGTCGGTCAACATCTGTCACAAATTTTCTCGCCCGCCGCGGCACAGGAACGGCTGATGTCAGGCGGGCGCTCCGAGACACAGGTGCTGAAATATCTGAGCCCATGATTGAGCGGTACTCGTTTTTGATCTCTCACAAAACTCATATCGAGGGCACACTCCGGATGATGGGGGGCTGGGAACTTGGGCAATTAGCCAAAGATCTTCCCAGGCTTGCAACACCGATCCACCTCATTGGTTGCGACAAAGATCATATTGTCCCTGCTACGCGTGCACATAGAGTCAAAAGACTTATACCTGGCGCTACAGCTGCAACGCTCGAAAACGCTGGACACCTGGTCCATGAAGCGGCACCTGAGCGGGTTTTTCAAGTCTTTATGCAATTGGCTGCCAAATACAATTAGCGGGTGTGCAACACAAAATCCGGTGTTAGACTGTAAAAATTAATTTACGAAATTAGTGTATTTATTAATGAACACAGCGCATCCAGATTTTGATCAGCTTCATCATGCCAGACCTGATGAGTGCGCCATTGTGATCGGTAGTGGCTTTGGTGGATTGGCCTCAGCCATTCGCCTCGCTGCCAAGGGATACCATGTCACATTGCTCGAGAAGCTCGATGCTCTAGGTGGCCGCGGGTATACCTATCGGCAGGATGGCTTCACTTTCGACGGCGGTCCAACCATTGTCACTGTCCCCGAACTTTTCGAGGAGCTTTGGACGCTTTGCGGAAAAACCATGAGCGATGATGTTGATCTGCGCCTCATGAATCCATTTTATCGAATACGCTTTAACGATGGGCGGGTCTTCGACTATTCGGGTGAAAAGTCAGAAAATCTTCGCCAAATTCGCGACTACAATCCGGCCGATGCAGAAGGCTATGAACGATACCTAAAGGCGAGTGAGGCGCGTCATAAGGTTGGCTTTGCTTTACTCGACAAACCTTTTAGCTCGCTGACTCAACTCATGCGATTTGCACCTGACCTTGTTCGACTTCGCGGCGATCAGAGCGTTTACACCTTAGTTTCGAAATACATCAAAAATGAACAGCTTCGACAAGCAGTGAGCTTCCATCCACTGTTGATTGGTGGAAACCCTTGCACGGCCAGTAGCCTGTACTCCCTTATTTCACACCTCGAAGTGACCGGCGGGGTCTGGTCCGCAATGGGCGGCACTGGAAGGATTGTTGAGGCACTCGGCGAGCTGATCATAGGCCAGGGAAGCAATATCCGCTTCAACGCCGAAGTGGATCAAATAACAACCTCGAGCGGCAAGGTAACGGGGGTTCGCCTGAAGTCAGGAGAGCACATCAAAGCCAACCTAGTAGTGTCGAATGCAGACTCCGCGTGGACCTACAAATATTTGCTCTCTGAGACAGTCAAGCGTAAGTGGACTGAGCGCCGTATTGATAAAGCTCATTATTCAAACGGGCTTTTCGTTTGGTATTTCGGCACCAAAAAGCAATATCCGGATATACCTCACCACTCAATTATCTTGGGCCCACGCTATAAAGGTCTGCTAACTGATATTTTTAAGCACAAGAAGCCAACAGAAGATTTCAGCTTGTACCTCCACCGCCCCACCGCCACAGATCCATCGATGGCGCCGGAGGGCTGCGATACATTCTACGCACTGGTCCCTGTACCCCACCTTGATTCTGGCACTGACTGGACAACTCATGCGGAAGTGTTCAGAAAGGCTGTCGAGGAGCGACTTGAAGAGACTGGCTTGCCTCGACTGGGAGAGAACTTGGCCACTTCGATGATTCTAACGCCCCTGGATTTCCAAAATAGACTCAACTCGGTCAAAGGTGCTGGCTTCTCACTTGAACCACGTATCACACAAAGTGCCTACTTCAGACCCCATAACAAGAGCGAGGAGGTTGATGGTCTGTTTCTAGTGGGCGCCGGCACGCATCCTGGTGCAGGCATGCCTGCTGTGTTGTCATCCGCCAAGGTAATCGACAACCTAATTCCGGCAGTAAGCTATGCCAACTAGCCAATTTCTTCCCACTCCAAGCACAGATATGGAGCTCTGCAAACTGCAGCTATCGCACGGGTCTCGATCGTTCTACTTCGCATCACACCTACTGCCATCGGTCATGCAACATGCGGCTTGTGGACTCTATGCTTTTTGCCGAGAAGCCGATGATCTTGTCGATGAGGGAAATGACCCCAAAGCTGCACTTGAGTTACTACATGAACGGCTCGATAAAATTTATGAATCGAAACCTGAGTATCGATATACCGATCGAATACTCGCCCAGATTGTTCACACCTATCATATGCCGCGCGGGCTTTTGAATGCTCTACTTGAGGGTTTCGCTTGGGATGCAGAAGGGAAAATTTATCACACCATAGAAGACGTCTACGATTACAGTGCTCGCGTGGCAGGCTCTGTGGGAGTGATGATGTCGGTTCTAATGGGCGTGCGTGATCCAAGAATATTGGCGAGAGCTGCTGACCTCGGGACTGCCATGCAATTAACAAACATCGCGAGAGATGTTGGCGAGGACGCACGTCGAGGGAGGATTTATTTGCCTCTGGATGAGTTAGCCTCCGAGGGAGTTAGTCCCGAGAATCTGTTGACGACACCAAAGTTTAACGAGGGCATTGGCTCTGTAACAAAACGCCTGCTTACTCGTGCGCAATGGCTATATCAGCGAGGTGACAGGGGTATCGCTTATCTACCGAGAAAGTATCAGCCTGGAATTCGCGCGGCACGCAAACTCTATGCAGCAATCGGTGATCAACTTGCAGAAATCGGTTACAACTCAATTAATGATCGTGCCATTGTCTCTACGAGAAGGAAATTTGCGCTGCTTTCTTCCGCAATCGTGTTCACGCAGCCGCGCACTGAAGATATGGAAATTCCCTCACTTCCTCAAAATCAATTTTTAATTGACGCCGTGACAGAAACAGGTGGCAAAGCACCATCTGTCACATCTGACCCGTTCAAGGTACGAACGCTTTGGATGCTAGATCTATTTGAGACCCTTAGAGAACGGGATCGTAACGCGCGAATCACCCACCTTCGATAGGCCATAAATGATCTTGCGCATGCGGAACGGCAATAAGCGCTGGACCCAAGAAGAAGCAAAACGATCTAGATCTAAACTTTCATGCATTACGCTGTTTCCCGACGCATCACAGAGGTGACTTCGGGTATAGAATGGTGTGTCTTCCAGCGTTTTTTGTACCGTAAAACCCTGGTGACTTCGTGCAGGTCTTTTAACGCGCCATATAGGCCCGATACTGAGATCTCTCCGAGGCGCAGAATGCTCGGAAGCCATACCGTCCTGTCCATTTCCGAACAATGTCATTAGACAACTCTCACCGTCGCGAGCATGCGCCTCGTAGACAATGCGGCAGTTGCTACCGAGATCCGCCCGAGACCAGTGCCAGCTGCTAAAGGTCTCCTCCAGTGGCACTGTCCCACCGTTTGTATCCATGTAGGCCCCGCCTGACCACTTTAAATCGGGGGCCTCCAGTGCCACATCGACCTTGGTTGCAGGTGCGATTGGCCACCATCGGTGCTGACCTACCGAATGCAGACCAAAACATTTATCAGTTCGCTCCTGCAAATCAACTTTAACTATTCCCTTAATTGGGCGCCGCATTGGCGCTGAACGCTCGTCTATCTTTACCGTGAGATAGCGCCCGTCGAAGCTCATCGATGAAGGTCCGATGTTTAGTGAGTGGGTTGATGTTTTAAGATCGCGCATTCGCCGCTCGGTCATCGCCCAATATTTACGCTCAGGCTCATAAAACACCGCATTTACACAAACAAACTCGCGAGGATCCGCATCTCCTCGCTTTCGCGCAGAGGCATAGAACGGTGAAAAAACGGTGCCTATAAAGAAAATAAGCGTAAGACCGTGCTGTCCGCAATCACTGAATCCATCGACGTACCACCATCGATAGCCATTTTTTCCAACCGGAAAGTTAAAACCTAAGCCTTCCGAATTTACTAGCGGTCTTTGCTCCATTATTTATCTCTCGCTTTTCGCTTGCAGGACCTACAAGATGGGCGTAGTGTGTAAATTAATATAGACACAATAAATGTACAAATAAAATAACGCTCACCCGCGGGGTATTGGCTATGAACAGCGCATTACTTGATTGTGAACAGCACATAGAAGAGGCGATAGCAGAGCACGCCACCGCACAATGCCCGCCACTACTGGCTCAAGCACTGAACTATGCAGTGTTCCCCGGCGGCGCCCGTGTGAGACCACAACTATGCAAAGCTGTCGCTCTGGCAAACAATTCAAGCGATGTAGGTCTTGCGAATGCTGCCGCAACGGCCGTGGAGCTTTTGCATTGCGCATCTCTGGTACATGATGACCTGCCCTGTTTTGACGATGCTACCCAGCGGCGGGGCAAACCCTCAGTACACGCAAAATTTGGGGAACGTATTGCGGTATTAACGGGAGATGCACTGATCGTCGCAGCGTTCCAAACACTCGCCGCACACGCCGTCCATGCCGTTAGAATCGAGCGCGTGCCTCTCGTCACAACAATTGTTGCGCGCGGTGTTGGCGCTCCACACGGAATATGCGCGGGTCAAGCATGGGAATGCGAGCAGCGAGTCGACCTCACCCGCTATCACCGTGCGAAAACGGGCGCTTTGTTCGTTGCAGCGACCTGTGCCGGTGCAGCGTCTGCAGGTGTCGATCCAGGCCCCTGGGTCAGCCTTGGTGCAAGTATCGGCGAGGCCTATCAAATTGCGGACGACATAAAAGATGCTGTCTCCGATCCCGAAACACTCGGCAAACCCGTGGGTATCGATGTCAAACTCGATCGTCCCAGTGCAGTGCGCACACTTGGTCTTGACGGGGCCGTTAGCCGACTGAAGGAGTGCCTTGAATCCGGCCTCGACAGTATGCCCTCTTGCGCAGGGCAGAATATGCTCTATCAATTGGTACGAGCCCAGTCGAGCCGGTTTATTCCTGCAAAGCTTGGCCAAGTGGCGGCCTGATGCCCGCGAGATCGGCGACAGGTCAAAATTTTGAGCTGCGCCGCGAAAGACCAAAACATTACTATGCTCGGTTCCTATTGTGGCGCAACCGTTTACTGCGCAATCCCACCTTTCAAAAATGGGCGGCAAGACTTCCCATCAGCCAGTCCATTGCCCGACGACGGGCCACTGATTTACATCACATTCTTGCTGGCTTTGTGTATTCACAGACATTAAGCGCGTCATACAAGCTGGGGCTACTGGAGTGCCTTAAAGACCAGATCGCCACCTTGGATGAAATTGCCGAACACTGCGACCTAGAGAGACAGGCGACACTCACCTTGGTCAATGCCGCAACCTCCATCGACCTTCTGCAAAAAGCCAGCGACACTCATTGGACTCTAGGAGAGCTCGGCGCGTCGATACATGGCAATCCGGGTGTGCAGAGCATGCTACGCCATCACGACCTTCTTTATCAGGATATGTCGGACCCGGCCCAGCTGCTTCGCCACAGAGAGCAGGCGTCATTAAGGGGCTACTGGCCTTATGTCGATGGTGATCACACCGATCCAGCGGCGGCAGCGAGATACAGTGAACTCATGGCAGATTCACAACACCTAATCGCCAATCACATTTTAGACGCTATTAATTTAACAGGAAAAACGCGCCTACTCGATGTAGGGGGCGGTACAGGGACATTCGCCAGACTAGCGGCCAAGCGCTTTCCAACTTCCAGGACCGCTATCTTCGATCTACCGCAGGTTATAGCATCGATTTCACCCAAGCATAGCCATCAGCTACAGAGCTACGCGGGTGACATGTTCAAAAATGCACTGCCAAATAATTTTAATGTCATCAGTCTCATCCGAATTTTACATGACCACGACGATACCCTTGTCGAGGAACTCCTATCTCGGTGTTTTGATGCATTACCCAATGGTGGGCAGCTAATCATAGCCGAGCCAATGGCTGGGACGCGAAAAGCCGAGTCGATTGGTCATACTTACTTCGGTTTCTATCTTTGGGCAATGGGAAGCGGCCGGCCACGAACAAAATCCGAGATAACTAGCATGCTGGGACGCGCCGGATTCTGCGGGATAAATGAAAAAAAGACACATATACCGGCATTGGTGCGAGTGATCGTCGCGAAAAAACCATATGTCATTTTTTCTTGACAGTTTAATATGTACTATTAAAATTACAGCATTGGTGTAACTGGATTTAAATAAGCCAGTCCGCACTCGACGACATATGAGGCACTGAAAACCGTGACTTATAAGAAGACCACAGCGGTTGTATTTGAAAAACCTGGAGTACTGAAGCTTCGCGAGGCCTCTTTGCGGACACCCGCTGCTAATGAATGTGTTATCGAATCTGATTGGTCGGGAATATCAACCGGTACAGAGCGCTTGATGCTTACGGGGCAAATGCCGCCTTTTCCAGGCCTCGGTTATCCCTTGATTCCTGGTTACGAAACCACGGGACGGGTGGTACACACTGCAGCAGATTCATCCATTCGTGAGGGCATGCGCGTCTTTGTTCCCGGTGGCGTGGGATTTACGGATGCTAAAAATCTATTTGGTGGAAGCGCACATCACGTAATTTGTCCCAACGATCGCATTGTTCCCATCAATGATGGGCTTGCTCAGGATGGTGTACTTCTTGCTCTGGCAGCGACAGCACGCCATGCACTCAGGCGATGCGAAGATGTTGGCCCACCAGAGCTGATCGTTGGCCACGGCGTGCTGGGGCAACTAGTAGCTCGACTCACCGAATCGCTATACGGTAAGTCCCCGGTCGTTTGGGAGACAAACCCACAGCGACGAGTCAGTAAAGGTAATTACATTGTCTGTGATATCGACAGCGATGAACGACACGATTATGGCGTCGTTTGCGATGTCAGCGGCAGCGCCAACGCTCTCAATCAGATGATTTCACGCTGTCGGCCAGGTGCGACAGTTGTTATGGCTGGATTTTACTCCTCAGCTGTAACTTTCGACTTTCCACCCGCCTTTATGAGGGAAATCAACCTCTCAGTAAGTGCGGAATGGCAACCCCAAGACTTAAAAGAAGCAGCAAAACTCGCGTCAAATGGCCGATTGGATCTCAAAGATCTTGTCACTGATGTGCTGCCGGCCGCTGAGGCCGAGTCAGCCTACGACCGCGCTTTTAACGATGAAAGCTGCCTAAAAATGGTAATCGACTGGAGATCGATATGAGTACGACAACGGTAGCGGCAACTGAATATGATCCAGGCTTAGAGGCCAGTGGGGAACGGGCTGATCTACTTGCAACTTCGGCCGATAATGCCGAGGGCACACAGATCATCGCGATTTACGGCAAAGGGGGCATCGGGAAAAGCTTCACGCTTGCGAATCTGAGTTACATGATGGCGCAACAGGGCAAAAAAGTCTTGTTGATCGGATGCGACCCAAAAAGTGATACCACATCACTGTTGTTCGGGGGGAAAGCCTGCCCTACGATCATTGAGACCGCCTCAGCAAAGAAAGCTGCTGGTGAGGAGTGCCGGGTAGAGGATGTTTGTTTCAAACGCGATGGCGTCTATGCCATGGAGCTGGGTGGCCCGGAAGTAGGCCGAGGCTGCGGCGGTCGTGGAATCATCCATGGCTTCGAAACTTTAGAAAAACTTGGCTTCCATGATTGGGATTTCGACTACGTTCTCCTCGACTTCTTAGGTGACGTAGTCTGTGGTGGCTTCGGTCTGCCAATTGCACGTGACATGTGCCAAAAAGTGATCGTTGTAGCCTCAAATGACCTGCAATCACTCTACGTTGCAAACAATGTTTGCTCTGCTGTCGAGTACTTCAGAAAACTCGGTGGCAATGTAGGTGTTGCCGGAATGGTTACCAATAAAGATGATGGTACTGGGCAGGCTCAAGCATTCTGTAAAGCGGTGGGCATACCAGAGCTTGCCTCTATTCCCGCTAATGAAGATATTCGCCGAAAGAGTGCAAGTTACGAGATTATTGGACATCCCGACGGGGACTGGGGTCCTCTTTTTGCCGACTTGGCACAAAACGCTGGCGAGGCATTGCCCCACCGACCTACTCCAATGACCCAAGACGAACTCCTCAGCCTATTTGATAGTGATGAAGTAGGTAGGGACGTTGTTTTGCAGCCAGCGACGCTTGCAGATCTCTGCAGCGTGGAAACACTCAACAAACCTTCTCTAGAGGTTGTCTATGACAATGTCTGAGACTGACATCATTAAGACGAAAGATCTGGGCTGTCACGCCAGTGCGGAGCAGTTAGCTGCCGCTGCGACGGCTGCTGGAAAAAACGAGCTCATGGCGCAGTTTGCAGAGGACTACCCTAAGGGTCCACATGATCAACCGCAGAGCATGTGCCCTGCATTTGGCTCATTACGTGTAGGTCTTAGGATGCGCAGAACTGCGACCGTGCTATCAGGCTCGGCCTGTTGCGTCTACGGACTGACCTTCACGTCACATTTTTATGGCGCCAAGCGAACCGTAGGTTATGTGCCATTCGATTCAGAATCCTTAGTTACAGGAAAGCTCTTCGAAGATATCCGCGAGGCCGCTCACGATCTCGCAGATCCCGAAGTTAACGATGCTGTTGTTATTATCAATTTATGTGTGCCAACAGCGTCCGGCGTACCTTTAGATCTTCTCCCAAAAGAAATTAACGGTGTCAGAATTGTTGGAATAGACGTACCAGGTTTTGGCGTCCCCACACATGCCGAAGCTAAGGACGTACTCGCGGGTGCTATGCTCGAGTACGCGCGCGGTGAAATCGAGGCAGGCCCCGTCGCCCGGCCCATTCAGAGTGAGTCCCAGAAGGATAAGCCTACCGTTGCGTTAGTGGGTGAGATGTTCCCTGTCGATGCAATCACTATCGATCGACTCCTCGACTCACTGGGCGCTGCAGCAGGTCCTGTAGTTCCAACTCGAGAGTGGCGAGAGCTTTATGGTGCGCTCGACTGCAAAGTGGGGGCCATGATACATCCTTTCTACGCTGCAACAGCGCGACAATTTAGAGCCGCTGGTAGACCCCTAGTTGGATCCGCACCCGTGGGTGTTGAAGGTACAGCTGCGTGGTTGGAAGCGATGGGTAAAGTTTTAGGTGCTGACAAAGCTTCTCTCGATGCGGCAATTAGCACACAAAAAAGTGCAATTAGAGCGGCTCTGGATAACAACCCAATCGATGCGAAGATCACAATGTCGGGCTACGAGGGATCAGAGCTGCTGGTTGCTCGACTACTGATTGAGAGTGGCGCTGATGTAGCTTACGTGGGCTCAGCGTGTCCCAAGACAGAGTTCTCTGTCGCAGACGCTAAGTGGCTGGAAAGCAAAGGTGTTTCAGTGAAGTTCAGAGCCTCACTCGAAGACGACCTCATCGCTATGGAGACCTTCCAACCCGATCTTGTAATCGGCACGACGCCTATTGTTCAGAAGGCCAAAGAGCGATCCATCCCCAGCTTGTACTTCACCAATCTCATCTCAGCTCGCCCACTGATGGGTGCTGCGGGAGCGGGATCGGTAGCACAAGTAATCAATAGTGCGTTGGCTAATCAGCCACGCATGATTGCGATGGAGTCATTTTTCGAGGGCGTAGGTGAAGGTCCCACAAGCGGTGTTTGGACGCCCGAAATTATCGCCAAAACAGGCGTGGGAGGTACCTGCTAATGCTAGTACTCGATCACGACCGCGCTGGCGGATACTGGGGCTCTGTTTACATCTTCACAGCAGTCAAAGGTCTGCAAGTCATTATCGACGGGCCTGTGGGCTGTGAAAACCTTCCGGTTACTTCAGTACTTCACTACACAGACGGTCTTCCACCGCACGAATTGCCCATTGTAGTAACGGGCCTAGCTGAAGAGGAGCTCGGGCAGCACGGTACAGAGGGAGCCCTCCGTCGAGCGCATCATACGCTTGATCCTAAGAAGCCTTCTGTTGTGGTAACAGGCTCGATTGCAGAGATGATCGGCGGTGGCGTAACACCTGAAGATACAAATATTAAACGCTTCCTGCCTCGCACCATTGATGAAGATCAGTGGCAGAGCGCAAACCGGGCACTGGTTTGGCTTTGGGAACAATACGGCGCGAGCAAAAAGCGCAAAGCAAAGAAAGCAGCTGAAACTCCATCAAAAACAGTCAATATCATTGGTCCAGCCTACGGCTACTTCAACACCTGGTCAGATCTGGCGGAAATTCAGCGACTGCTCGCCGGTATGGGTGTAGAAGTGAATATGGTCTTCCCTCTCGGTTGTCATTTGAACGAGATCCCAAAGCTCGATAATGCTGCGGTCAACATTTGTATGTATCGGGAGTTTGGCAGAAAACTGTGCGAAAAACTTGATAAGCCCTATCTGCAAGCGCCGATCGGCCTCGATAGTACGACCAAGTTCTTGCGAAAGCTGGGGGAGCTACTGGACATCGATCCCGAGCCCTTCATCGCGCAAGAAAAAATGACGACGCTCAAGCCTGTCTGGGATCTTTGGCGCTCCGTCACACAAGATTTCTTCGCGACCGCCAATTTTGGCGTGGTCGCGACCGAAACATACACCCGCGGACTTCGACATTTCCTCGAGGAAGACTTGGGTTTGCCCTGTGCCTTCCATTACTCCCGAAAAGCGGGGGTAAAACCGGATAATAACCAAGTACGAGAATCGATTTATAAGACGGGCCCTCTCATCGTCTTTGGTGGGTACAACGAACGCATGTACGTCGCTGAAGCAGGCGGTAGAAGTATGTTCATACCTGCGTCGCTGCCCGGCACGATAATTCGACGTCACACGGGCACCCCATTCATGGGTTATTCAGGCGCCTGTTATTTAATTCAAGAGGTATGTAATGCGCTATTTGATGCGTTATTTAACATTTTGCCTCTCGGTACAGATCTCGATCAGACCGAAGCTACACCAGCGCGCGCAAGCCTACCTTGGACTGACGAGGCCCAGACCCTGCTCGACCAGATAATAGAACAACAACCGATTTTAGTTCGAATCTCAGCCGCCAAAAGAATGAGAGATTCTGCAGAACAAATCGCTCGAGCCGAAGAAAGCGAGTCAGTCCACTCGTCGCATGTGCTGGATGCTAGCCATGCCCTGCAACTGAGCAGCGTTGTATGAAAAAGTATAGAAAATTAATTGAACACACTTTAAGTGTCACCCGGAGGGCTTATGAGGTCTCAACAAATGGCATTGCGTAAATCGGTATGGGAAGTCCTGCAGTTTCGGCTTCTTTTCGTAACTGTATTCACTTGGTTCCTGGCGGTAGCGGTGATCAATCGAATCAAAATGACACGCCGAAACGAATTAAATCTTTGGGAAGACGCGAAGCGCCATGCCAGTAGCGTAGCCCCATATGCATTCATGCGGATATAGCGAATTTGATCATTTTTCGATGAGATGACACTCATTTTCATCGACCGAAAGAATAAAGAAATAAGGGCATAAGTAGCCTGAGGAGAGATAGTTAATGTCAATGTTGAGTTTTGAAAAGAAATATCGCGTTAAAGGAGGGACGCTGATCGGTGGCGATCTCTTTGACTTTTGGGTTGGCCCTTTCTATGTGGGATTTTTTGGCGTAACTACCTTCTTTTTCGCGGCAGTGGGAAGTGCGCTTATTCTCTATGGCGCGGCCTTGGGCGATACCTGGAACTTTTGGCGGATAAGTATTGATCCACCTGATATTTCCTACGGTTTGGCCTTAGCACCACTGAAAGAGGGTGGTTTATGGCAAGTAATTACACTTTGCGCGACAGGTGCCTTCGTTTCGTGGGCGCTACGGCAAGTGGAGATCTCACGTAAGCTCGGAATGGGACTTCATGTGCCGTTCACATTTAGTTTTGCGATTCTAGCCTACGTTACCCTTGTGATTATAAGACCAGTCCTCATGGGCGCATGGGGACATGGCTTCCCCTACGGAATTATGAGCCATCTCGATTGGGTCTATAACATCGGATATCAGTATGTGAACTTCCATTACAACCCTGCTCACATGATTGCCATCACATTCTTCTTCACAAATGCACTAGCGCTATCTATGCATGGATCGCTCATATTGATGGCCACCAACCCCGCGGCTGGGGAGTTAGTGAAAACAGGAGAGCACGAAAATACGTTCTTTAGAGACGATATTGGCTATTCAATCGGTGCATTGGGAATCCATCGTCTAGGTATGTTCCTAGCGATATCAGCCGCTTTCTGGAGTGCTGTATGTATCGTTATCAGCGGACCTTTCTGGGCCAAAGGCTGGCCTGAATGGTGGAACTGGTGGCTCGAACTTCCAATCTGGTTTTAATGGAGGGCTTTTAACATGATTGAATACCAGAATATTTTTACAAAAGTTCAGGTTGATGCACCTGATTATCCGGGCGTTCCTCCTTATGGCAGTGAAAATGATCGAACAAAAGGCGTCACTCACTCTTATTTAGCGGGAAAGTTTGGAGACGCGCAGATTGGACCAATCTACTTAGGTCCTATCGGTGTGGCATCACTTTTCACCGGCATACTCGCTTTTGTGCTGATCGGACTGGGTATGATGGCGTCAGTAGATTGGTCACTCGGCGAGTTTGTTAAACAACTATTCTGGCTGGGTGTATACCCCCCTGCGCCGGAGTATGGCCTGTCTATCCCACCTTTAAACGAAGGGGGCTTATGGCTGCTGTGCGGCATGTTACTGACCGTATCGATAATGCTTTGGTGGTGGCGAACCTTTGCATTATCCGCAAATCTAGGTATGAGCAACTATCTAGCCTGGGCCTTTGCGGCAGCAATCTGGCTCTATCTAGTTCTAGGCTTCATCCGACCAATCCTGATGGGAAGTTGGTCAGAGGCGGTACCGTTTGGGATATTCCCTCACCTAGAGTGGACCAATAACTTTTCACTACGCTATGGCAATTTGTTCTACAACCCATTCCATATGTGGAGCATTTTCTTCCTGTATGGGTCAGCAGTACTGTTTGGAATGCATGGTGCGACGATCTTGGCGACAAGCCGTTACGGAGCAGATCGCGAAATCGATCAGATTACAGATCGCGGTACAGCTGCAGAGCGCGGAGCCCTCTTTTGGAGATGGACGATGGGTTTCAATGCATCAATGGAGTCAATCCATAGATGGGCGTGGTGGTTCGGTGTCCTCACATGTGTAACAGGCGGAATAGGCATAATTCTTACTGGGACAGTTGTTGACAATTGGTACCTATGGGGAATCAAACATGGTCTGGCTGAACAACCAGAGTTTTGAAAAGTACAAGACCTATGAAAAGTACGGTAATACAAAATTTGCCTTACTGGCGCGGTGCTTCACCCCGCCGGAAAGTAAGTCTCTCTATGCTGTAAAGCATGTTGAGCACATTGGCGTCGTGACATCGGCTGGTAGCCAAGCCGCGACATATCGCTGAAACCATCATGGGAGGTAAAACCATGAACGATGAAAGAGTAGGAATGTCTGGACTCACCGAACGCGAAGCTCGTGAATTCATGAAATCTTACGAAAAAGGCATGTGGACATTTGTTGCGATTGCAAGCGCTGCTCACATTGCTGTTTGGGCGTGGAAGCCTTGGTTTGACTTTATGTAGAACCAAGAATCCACATCATTAGTGTGACAAGCCCTGTGACAGGGTCTTTATCAAACTAAATATGGAGAAGATGACATGGTAACAACACAACCATTCGCGAAAGTCTGGATGCTATTTGATCCAAGACGTGTACTTGTCGCGCAGGGTGTTTTCCTGTTCAGCGTTGCAATAACAATCCACTTTATTGTTTTGAGCACCGCAAAGTACAACTGGATCGGCTAGATCCAGGCTGGCAACCATGAGTTGCATCGTTTCAACCCGCGCTAGATCGCAATGCAATATTGCGATTAGCATTGTGGCCAAACTTGAAACTGACGGTCCCCTGCCCCCAGAGCTACCGTCCGCAGTTCGAGATAATACAGCCGCAAGCCTTCAAAAGTGAAGGGCGGGTTTTTTTCCTTTCACTACACCAATGCGAACTATGGCAAAAAACGCGGCAACCGTATCGTTTGACAATGAACGCTTACAACTCGTTAATTCAAGCGACGACGTAATCGGCTATGAATCAAAGTTAGCTGCGCACCTTGGTAAAGGCCAACTGCATCGAGCATTTTCAATCTTCATCGTCAACGAAAAAGGCCAGGCGGCTCTCCAGCGCAGATCTACTAATAAACTATTGTGGCCAGGCTATTGGGCCAATTCATGTTGCAGTCATCCCCGAGAGGGCGAGACCATAATGGATGCAGCCTATCGTCGACTAAGTGAAGAGCTTGGTACCCAAACGACATTGCAATGGCTCTATAAATTTGAATACCGGAGTGAATACAATGACGTTGGCACCGAGCATGAACTATGCAGTGTGCTGATAGGCCATATTGATTCGAAGCGCGAACTCAGTCCAAACCAAACCGAGATTGATGATATATCTTGGGTAGATTGGCACGAAATCGGCGCGTGGCTGAATGATCCCAATATTCCGACAACCCCTTGGCTAGCCCTGGAGTGGTCACATCTCAACGAGCACCATCTAAACGCTGTTCTGAATTTATAAGGGCGAAGATGCGGTGGTTATAAAAAGCCATTTTTGGCAACTGAAGGGCCGTTGACGGGCCACACAAAAGGTAGCCAATGCCGGCCGGCATCAGAAATCTGAACATTAGCTCCTGAATCGCAAGATTCGAAACAATAGTCTGGGAAACCTAAATCCGAAAGAAGTGCCAACGCACTGCTACCGTTTGGGACCGCCTTCTTGGCAAATAACGTGTTCAAATCAGAACGGTCTCGCTTTTCTCCCGCCGTCATTACCTTTATCGCCTCATAAGGAGGCACCTTACTCTCCAAATGTGCCTTCCAGTCAGTGATGTTTAGTATGTTATGGGCGAGAAGGTTCCTAGTCTCGGTGACTGCACCCACACCGAACCCGAGAGTAGTTTCGTTTTGACCAATAAAGTATCCATGCGGGCCGAAACCAGTAGAGTCAGGCTGAGTTTGACCCACCCAGGAGTGATTAGGCCTGACAAAACTATTTAATCCCACCCACTCCCAGTCTAGCGCTCTAAACCCTTCAGCAACACGGTAAAACATTGAAAGCTTCTCTGCGAGGCTAAGGTCTCCGTAACTGTCCATGCCACGTTGGTGAGGGAACAGCTCCGGTCTTCTAATAAATTGTTGACAAGATATTACGTCAGGGGACAGCTCATTTATGGTGTTAACAGTTTCCTGTATTGATTGAGCCGTCTGTAACGGAAGTCCGAAGGTCAAATCCATGTTCACTGACTTGAACCCTAAGTTCCTTGCCATGGATATTGTGTCTTCAATCAGACCAATTGACTGGGTCATACCAATGGCAGCCTGCACGCGAGGGTCTACATCGCGCACTTCAAGATTTATATCAGTTACACCTAAACCTCTAAGCAATTCCAGCTGAACGCGGGAGGAGCGCCTGGGATCGATGTGCACCGTTATGGGCGCATCATCAGCAAAATCAAATGAACACGCGAGCGTATTCAGGAGTTCAGCAAAGTTCAAATCACTCAAGTAGTTGGGGCAAGGGCCACCAATTACGAGACGATGGACCCTGGGGTTGGTAGAGAAATTAGCCGTAACCAACTTAATTTCAGAGGTAAGAAGGCGAGTGTAATCCGTAAGATCGCTCTCTCGGTGTGTCACAACCGCAAGTTTATGACAGCTAAAGTCCAAGGCGGGTGTAAAAGGCAAGTGGATGTAAAGCGCTACTGGGCGAAGTGGCTCTGACTTCAGATCACTAGCAACCAACTCTAGGGTCTCTGACGACAACTCGCTCCCGCTAAGAACGCCGCCTGACCGCATCAACTGACTGACTACCTTGTCATTCATGGTTACCTTCCCCAGCCCACCGTTTGCCCGATGGGTCGTCAGTAACTCCCGGTGATCAAGTGGCCTGAAACCAACCAACGCAAGGCGCGAATACTAAGAACAGATCAATCGAGGTTCAGCTTCTGTTTATATGTTTTACAGATTATGTTCCTCGTCATATATCGTCAAGTAAATCGCACGATTATTTAAGTACAATTAATCGGCATGCCGGGTCACCGTAAACTAGTTTGGTGCATTCCGCTTGAACCATCGCCAGAGCTTCTCCTCTTTCATTGGTAACATCAAAAACAGATGCTCAAGAGTGCCCAACCCGGCTAGGCCAGTCATTAATAGATATGAGTACTGCTGATATAGCTCTTCCGAGTCCCCAGCAGCGGTAAAGAGTAGATACGTAATACTTAAGCAACATACTAGCGAGATGATTCCAAAAGTAGTGGTTGTGCCGGTTTTGATATATGAAACTGTGTGTCGCAAATTTGCCGGTAACCAGTCCGAATTGAATCGCTGAGTCCCCAAAAATAGATTCAGTTTGGTGCTCCACCTCATTAACCACAGTATTAGTGCAGTGTGGAAAGCAACGGGGTTTCGGGCCTCCATCGATATGAAACCGAGCATAACGACGGCGATAATGATAGAAATCTCGTGATACAAAGACGTATTAACACCACCCACAAAACGCTGTATCTCAGTTTGGTTGTCTGGCAAGGGATTCTTGTTGGGTCCAGTCACGTAGCCCATCAAATAGCTGGTCTCTAACCAAGCCCAAATCAAAAGCCCGAGGAAAAATCCGATGGTTACATCCCATAGAGTGCTCGCGTGCACATTCTCAGTTAATAAAATAATCGCACCGAGAGTCAGGGAAGTTAGTAAGCCAAAGGCGCTAAATTTTTTATTACCTTCGAGCTGCACAAGTGTCAAAACAACACCAGTTGCTAGCCACCAAGCAACAAGAGATAGCAAGAATGCATTTATAAACATGCGTTACTTGTTCGCAACAACACTGAAGGATTGGTACTCCGCTGACTGATCGAGTATTTTCTGAAATACCCCTACATTGTCTCGTCCAAAAGCGTCGAGCGCTAACCAATACCCGGTAATTGGATCTGACAGTAGAAGACTACCGGTCTGAAGTTTCTCCAACTTAAAACTTGATTGCGACTCGATGCTCCGAATTCTTCTTTCATTTACTAGCGTTCTAACCGCTCCTCGCAGAAAGAATCCTTCACCTGATTTAAACGTAGCCAGCTCCCTATCAGTATTACCAAGTGTCACGGTCACGGAACCGTCAGTCGAGTCGCGAAAACCTATGAGCAATTCATTTGTTACCTCAGCGGTCGGTCGAGCCGGCGGCTCGCCGTTCCCCTGCCCTATCAATCCGACCAATAACGAAATTGTTACCATCGCTGACAGGGAGACCAATAGCGGATTTCTCAAAAAAAGAGATGTCATTATGCGCATATTTTGTTCCCCAAGGATTCAGAGTAAAGCTGGGTTCAGACCCCCTTGTTGCTCGCTTTGACGATCATCCGTCTGTCTATTTTGGACTGATTCGCCCTCAACGGAAATTAGCTCTTTGAGCAAACCCGCGACGACCTCCGGTTTCTCAATTGCTCTCAGCAGAGGTTGTACATGCTTCCATTCAAAAGTGCGAACACTCGGCCATAACAGCAGCCAATACACCTTCAGGCCTTTATCCGGTACTAGTACGATGTCCCCTGTGTCATCCGAGTAAGTTCGAATACCAGCGGACTGCAGTTTGGTTAGCGGGATTGCAATCACTGAAGGAAGCGCAAGGCCTGATCGGATCACGAAACGCTTGTTAGTTAGTGCGTAGATCGTGCTTTTGGCATAAAAGTGCCCGAGCACACTAAGTATGGCGATCACTATCCCACCGAGAGACAACTGCCACAAAAGCGAACCCAGCAGCACCTTAATCTCGGCGGCCGAGGAGAGCGTTCCAATACTGGTGAAACCAACTACTAAAGCAAAATACATCGTTAGCGCCTTCAAATGAAAGGCTCTACGAATGAACGCAGATGGCTTAGGTTGGGCACTCCAAAGGAGCGTTTCATCGGGCGGAAGATCGAAAGCTCCATCACTGTCGATCGATCCGCCGCGAGTGATTACATCGGTCAGATCAGCACTCATAGTACCGGACCCAGACGACTGGGCTTGGCATACAAAGTACCACCACCATAGAAGCCTACAATTTTGTCCTCTTCCTGAAGTGTCACCTGATCTGGATTCGCCAACTTAGGGACCTGTTTGAACTGATCGCCTCTAATTGATTTAACCCTAACCGATCCATCCTTTTGAACACGCGCAAAGTTCATCGGCAATAAAACAGAGCCAGCTTCAGTATCAACCTCGGCGTAACGAAAATGAGGCTCTGCTCTGTCAACCCACATATCTATCACCGTGCCACCAGACTCACCGTCGCACCCATATACTTCATGACCTCGGGGGTCAGGGTCGCGTGCGCTCACTTTATGGTCACTGTCCACTCGCAGTGGGACGATCCTCGGACGGCCGTCTTCGGACATGTCAGGGTGTTCTGGTCTGATCGCATAAGCAGCGGGTCCAACTCCGTCCACCATAGGGTCGCCGGTTGGTTCAAGAGGCGAGCCGGGGGCGGGGCTCGTTGGCTTTGCCTTTAGCTCGTACTCGTCCTTCCATGGTGCAGGAACCGTTCGCTCCCCCTGGCCATGAGCCAATCGATAGGTCTTCGGCTCTGGCATTCCGCCAAGCCCAGTTTCATAACTGTCAACAACCCCGTCTGCTCGATAAGGGAAACCCTCGCGTTTGCCTTCTCGATGCAAATAAATTACCAGCCAGACGAAAAAGACATTGAACGCAGTAAATAACATCGCCGTGATGTCGTAGTACAACTCTCCATTACCCATAGTAATTCCTCCTGTGGTATTGGTAGTTAAGTCGGGAAATCAACTAGTCTGACTTCGGTTGGATCAACGGTACCTCGCCTCAACCTATTGACTAGTGGACCAATCGCGATAAGCGCAGCAAATAGCAGTGCTATTTCAGTGTGGTAAACAAAGCTATAGCCAAAGTGGCTTGGCAATGAGTAGCTTTCATTGAAAAACGGTTGCAAGATGATTGGAGCGATATCCCGCAATGCACCCCCAAAGAAAATGGCAAGGCCTAAGGTCGTGGTCTGGATTGCCCCCCAAGTACCGATAACCAGCCCTGCCGTCGCCGTGTGCGTCAATAGCATCACGGCAGATAAGGTGCCAACAGCAAATAGGCCGTTACCCAAGCCTATAAAGAAAGTGCCCATGATAAAAATAACTAAGGAGTCTGTAGGGCCGGCAATAACAACTCCCGCAAATCCAAAAACACCTGCAATAGCACCTGCCGCCGCGAGTCTCATGGGATCCCCTTGGCCGCCCATGAAGCCTGAAGAAAGAGCAAGGGCAACCAACATTCCTGTACTAAAAATGGCTGTAAGCTGAGTCGTCTGACTCACAGTCATCAACAGGACCTCGGCGCCATAAGGCTCCAGCAAAATCTCTTGCATCCCAAATCCAAACGTCCCTAATGCAACAACAAAAAATAATCGCACTGCACCGGGTGTTGCAGATAATTCGTAAAACATCTCACGGAATTTTGGTCTTGGGGTCTCGAACCGAGTCAAGTCAGGGCGACGCTTTTCCATCTGCCACATTGCGATAATATTCAGAACTGCCACAACCACAGCTGAGCCCTGAATAACCTGTATTAGTCTGAAATAAGAAAATGGCTCCAAAAGGACAGCGAATAGAAGAGCACCCGCCAGCATACCCACGAGTAACATCAAGTAGAGAACTGCAACAACGCGATGCCGATTCTCGTCGCTCGCTAAATCAGTAGCCAATGACAATCCCGCAGTCTGCGTCATGTGCATGCCGATGCCTACCATAAGTAACGCCAGCAAAGACATAGCAAATCCCAATTTCGCAGCATTACCTTCACCCGAGGTCATAAGGATTAGCACAAAAGGCATTAACGCGAGACCGCCAAACTGGCCCATAGTTCCAGACCACAAATAGGGCAGTCGTCTGTAACCAAGATACGATCGGTGGTTGTCCGACCGATAGCCAATTATCATCCGAAGCGGTGCAAGCAGCAGCGGCAACGCGAGCATCGCAGAAATAATCCAAGCAGGGTGCTGCAGCTCAACTACCATGATGCGGTTCAGTGTGCCATTCAAAAGCACGAAACAAATACCGACTGAAATTTGGAACAATGACAAGCGTACGAGCTTTCTACCCGTGATTTTCTCATCCGCAATATCAAGCCAAGGTAAATACCGGGAATTTACCCGTGAACTTAACTCCATCAATTGCTGGCGATTGATCAACATCTTCGAATCAGTTCCATCGCTTGTGATGTGTAAAATCCGTTAGAAACTCGATGCTCCCTCTCAATCAGCCAATCGTTCAGCTCAGAGGAGCTCAATAATGTGCTTGTCAATGATGAGGGAGAGATGGGCTCGATTGCAGGCGAACGATCTGCCCTTGGAAAAATTTTTCCGAAAGCATGCATGGCGGCCAGTGGCAGAGTCTTGGGTGCAAATGTGAACGCCATTGAGTTGTCTACACTCTCAGCAAGGGTCTCTAGAGTTCTTACCCCATCCCGAGCTGCGTAATGAATAATTGAATCCATAGCGATGAGATGATCAAACCGTTCACCCTCGAGTTGCCGCATGTCTCCAACGATGAACTCAATACGGTGGTACTCGTCAATATCTGAATATCGTTCCTTGGCGAGATCTATTAAAGACTTTGAGAGATCGATGGCGATTACGTCAGCACCGCGCTTCGCCAACTCAATTGCAATGACCCCAGTACCGCAACCCGCATCAAGAACCTGCCTTCCAGTAAGATCCCGAGGTAACCAACTAAGCAGTAAGGTGCGCATAGATTCTCGGCCTGCGCGGACGGTCTCACGAATACCGCTAACCGGCTCGTCCGACGTGAGTCTGGCCCATACGTCAGCAGCAGAGCGATCAAAATAATTTTCGATCTGCTTGCGCCTCTCTTGGTAGTTTGCCGCTGCCATCAATCAAACCCCAGGAAATCGAACAAGTCGCGATCTTTCATCGGCTTAACGTCAAGCGGCTCTGCACCGTTCCACATCCCCTCGGCCAGCTGCATATATTCATCTTGAACCGCCCTCAATTCGGGTGAGTCGGGCAACTCAAACAGCGTTGACTTTTTAAGGCGACTTCTGCGGATAACGTCTAAATCAGGGAAATGAGCGACGCGCTTCAAACCAACAGCATCGTTAAAGCGGTCGATCTCGTCAGTGCCTGCACTTCGGTTGGCTATCACGCCCCCTACACGGACACCATAATTTTTGGATTTCGCTCCAATCGCAGCAGCGATCCGGTTCATCGCAAAAATCGAGTCAAAATCGTTGGCTGTAACAACCATTGCACGTTCCGCGTGCTGCAGTGGTGAGGCGAATCCTCCACACACGACGTCACCCAGAACGTCAAAAATGACTACATCAGCGTCGTCCAATAGGTGATGTTGCTTAAGCAATTTCACCGTCTGACCCACGACATACCCACCACAACCAGTGCCCGCAGGTGGACCGCCGGCCTCGACACACATCACACCGTTATAACCGATATGTACATAGTCCTCAGTTCGGAGTTCCTCTGCGTGAAATTCGACTGACTCTAAGACATCTATAACTGTCGGCATTAGAGCTTTAGTCAAGGTGAAAGTGGAGTCATGCTTGGGATCACAACCAATCTGAATTACGCGTTTACCCAATTTAGAAAACGCCACAGATAAGTTTGATGACGTGGTGCTTTTCCCGATACCACCCTTGCCATAAATGGCAAATATCTTGGCTTTGGCGACGTCAATTTGTTCATCAAGGTGAACTTGAACACTCCCTTCTCCATCGCCTTGGCCAACGTCTTTAATAGGAATAAATTGATTTGGTGAATTCATGCGGCAACCTCCCCCGTGACCCCTTCAAGAAGATCTTCAAGGTCTTCGCCGGCGCGCCGTAGCGCCTCCAGCTGCTCCTCGTCAGCCCCCCAATAGTCTCTTTCTTGTGCCTCGATAAGTCTGTTTGCCACACGCGATGCAGCAACCGGATTTAACTCAGCCAGTCGACGTCTCATGGCCTCATCGAGAATGAATGTTTCTGATACTTGCTTGTAAACCCACGGCGCCACGCCACCAGCAGTCGCTGACCAGCCCATGGTATTGGTGAGGTGAGCCTCTATTTGTCGGACACCCTCATATCCATGGTCGAGCATCGACTCGTACCATTTCGGATTCAAAAGACGCGTGCGCGTCTCCAATGCAACTTGTTCGTCGAGGGTGCGGACTTTACCATCGCCACCGCCCGTGTGATCAGCGATATAGACCGGGACGCTATTGCCCTTCGCTTGCTGAACAGCGCTACTAATGCCACCCAACGTATCAAAATAGTGATCGACGGTTGTGATGCCTAGCTCGACAGAATCGAGGTTTTGATAGGCGAGATCAACGTTTCCTAACACTTCATTTAGGAGGTCGGTCTGCTGCGAAACAGCACCGCCTCTGCCGTAAGCGAACCCTTTACGATTTGTGTAAGTGTCAGCAAATTCAGACTCATCGCCCCAGCGACCGGAGTCAACCAACATGTTGACGTTGGAGCCATACGCCCCCTCAGAATTGCTAAAGACACGCAAGGCTGCAGTGTCTAAATCGCAGTTATGCTTTGCCTGGTACTCCAAAGAGTTTCGCCTTATGGGATTAAGCTCCAATGGCTCGTCAGCCGCAGCAGCTAAATAGGCCGCTTCTGCTAATAGTTGTGTTTGCATCGGGAGCAGATCGCGGAAAATGCCTGATAGGGTCACAATGACGTCAACTCGAGACCGGCCGAGTTCGTTGACAGGAATAAGCTCTGCACCGGACAGACGACCGTAACTATCGAATCTCGGCCGCGCACCGATAAGTGCGAGTGCCTGACCGATGGCAATACCCTCGCTTTTGAGATTGTCAGTGCCCCATAGAACCAAGGCAATAGATGTAGGCATCTCTCCCGTATCTTCAAAATGTCGGAGCGTTAGCTGCTCGGCCTGACGCTGTCCTTCGAGAAGGGCATAAGCGCTGGGTAGCCTAAACGGATCGAAGCCGTGAATATTTCGCCCCGTCGGGAGGCTATCTGGGTTCCTAATAAGATCACCACCAGAAACAGGTGGGATGAAATGGCCATCGAGCGCATTAATTAGCGCTGGTAATTCATGGTCAGTCTGTAGATTTTCTAGTGCCTTCATTAGTCGGAGGACGAGTTCGTCAATGTCATCAGATGGAACCTGGTGCTCAGCCAGCAGTTCCTTGAGGGCACCCAGGTCTTTAGCATGTAGATACTTATCCAACCGCGCTGGGTTCATATCCCGCGCCCCGCCCGCCTCTGCTATGGCGGCTATTGTCTCAGCGCGTTCAGAGGCAAGCAGTGATCCGCCGACCACGTGCATGCCAAATGGAATCAGCGATTGCTCAATTTCATCCAACTGTATCCTTAGTCGCGAAACCCAGGGATCTGCATCAAAGTGAGCCGGAATCTCGCCATCGTGCCCTAATTCACAGCGATCAGCTTGCGCTGCGATAGCCTCTAAAAGCTGCTGGAGACTAGCTTCTGTGGCATCAAGCGCGCGACTGCGCCACAGATCGATGGTCGATCGCAGCTCCGCAAACTCTTTATGAAGATCAGCTTTTGTGACTGGTGGTGTCAGATAGCTAATAAGTGTTGCCGCAGATCGACGCTTGGCAATCAATCCCTCGGATGGATTATTAGCCGCGTATAGGTAGAAGTTAGGCAGATCAGCAATAAGCCGATCAGGCCAGCATCGATTCGAGAGACCCACCTGTTTGCCCGGCATGAACTCCAGCGCGCCGTGAGTACCAAAATGAAGGACGGCATCTGCCTCGTACTCCTCTCGTATCCAGCGATAATAAGCGGAGAAGGAATGAGTTGGAGCTAGACCACCCTCAAAAAGCAGTCGCATCGGGTCGCCCTCGTAGCCCATAGCGGGCTGAATACCAACGAAAACATTCCCGAATGACTGCCCTAGAACAAATAGTCTTTGCCCATCAGTCCAATGTTTACCGGGAGCAGGTCCCCACTGCGCCTCAATCTCTTCTAGATATAGCTCACTTGATACGTGATGATCGACAGGAATCATTGCGTGGACATTCGCCTCAGCGCCATGCAAATCAGCGTTACCTTTTAGTATTGAATCTCGTAAAGTTTCGACATCTTCCGGTAGGTCAACGCTATATCCCGCTCGACTGAGAGCCTTTAAGCTATTAAATAAAGACTCGAAAACACTAAGATGTGCTGCCGTCCCAGTTGCACCGCTATTGGGCGGAAAATTAAACAGCGTAATCGCAATTTTTCTTTCTGGCCTTTGCTTGCGGCGCAGTGCAACCAATTTCGAAACGCGACTTGCCAAGCGCTCGACTCGCTCGGTTTCTGGACTCATGTCAAATGAGCGCCTAGGGTCGTCTTTATCGCGTCCACTAAAAACCATTGGGCCGGTAGCACCATCGAGCTCCGGGATTGCGACCATGATGGTTGATTCAACAGGCATCAGACCCATAGGGGATTCGCGCCATTGGTTAATACTTTGAAATTCCAGGGCCTGAACAGCGAGATAAGGCACATTTAATTCAGCCAGCATCTCCTGCGCGGCGTCGGTATCGTTGTAAGCAGGCCCTCCGACCAACGAAAAGCCAGTAAGTGAGACTACCGCATCGACGATCGACTCACCCTCACTCATAAAAAACCGCTTTACGGCAGGTCTTGCATCTAATCCAGATGCAAACGCCGGTATTACCCGCAATCCACGAGCTTCCATAGCGCGAATAACAGCATCATAGTGGCGAGTATTTCCCGCGAGCGCATATGACCGCATCAGCAAAAGACCCACAGTTCCCTCGCTTTGAGCACCTGTCTTAACGGGCACGACGGCATCACTGATACGCTGTTTTCCCTCTAAGTGATAGACACCTACATCGGGATACTCGACTGGCGGCTCCTCGCGAGCAACCTTTCGGAGCGCCTCGCGTTGTCCAGCCGCATACCGATGAATCAAAAAACCTACTAACCTCCTTAAATTGTCCTCTGATCCCGCTAGCCAGTACTGAAGTGTTAAAAAATAAGCCCGGACGTCCTGTGCCGTTCCAGGTATAAATCGCAGAATGCGCGGTAAGCGCCGCAACATTGCAAGCTGACGTGCTCCCGAGGCACCGGGCTTTCCATCCTTAGGGGCACCACGAAGGCGCTTAAGTAGCGCTACAGGGCCGGAGGTCTCGCCATTCATGGTAAAGCGTCCCATACGAGTGAACTGCATTATTTCCGGCGCAGACATGCAACAAACAATGGCATCACATTCATCTCGCCGCGCAGCAAGCGAGTCTGAAATCGCTTTTATATGTGCCTCCATAAAGAGCATCGTTATAATAATGATGTCACCGGAGGCGATCGCGTCTTTGCAACTTTGTAATGCCGACGGGTCCGATTCCCACTCAGTAGCCGCAAAACTTTTGAAATTTATGCCGGGCAGGTCGCGAGAAAGACTTTTTTCAGCGCGCTTAATAGCACCATTAACATGGTTATCAAGCGTGACGAGAACGACGTTAATTGGCGTCGAAGCGTCAGTTGCTAAAGTGTGCTTTCGCGTCATATAGCGTATCTACTTGAATGGTTAATATCCCCTGTTCTTCCGCGAAACGCTCGGTATTCCGGCGGGCCTTTCCCCGCACGAAAAAGGGGATTTTTTTTAATTCCTTTTCTGCCTCGAAGGCCCAAATAACATTTCCCTCGCTCATGGGCTCATCGCCATCACTTAATGAACGTGCACCCTCACCTTCGCTTCCTAAGTGCGACGGACCAACACTGTCGTTGAATTCGAAATCGTCTCTAAACATGTGAAGTAAGTGCTCTTCCAGACCCATGATCAGCGGGTGCACCCAGGTATCGAACAACACGTTCGCACCCTCAAATCCCATTTGAGGAGAATACCGAGCTGGATAGTCTTGGACGTGAGCAGGTGTTGAGATAACAGCACACGGTATACCCAGACGCTTTGCGATATGACGTTCCATCTGAGTGCCCAAGACCATCTCTGGCTGAAGCTCCTGCACCTTGGCTTCAACCTCTAAATAGTTGTCAGTAATAAGCGCCTCGAGACCGTATTCTTTAGCGGCTGCCCTTACGTCGCGTGCACGCTCGCGACTGTACGTACCCAAACCAACCACATTGAAGCCCATCTCATCGCGCGCAACACGCGCGGCGGCTATCGCGTGGCTCCCATCCGCGAAAACAAAAACACGCTTGCCAGTTAGATAAGTTGAGTCAATTGACCTCGAGTACCAAGGAAGCCGCGAATCCCCTACTGCATTGGCATCGATATTAAGATCGAGTACCTGAGCGACCTCGGCAATAAAATCGCGTGTTGCCCCCCAGCCCATCGGAATCGTCTGGATGGTCGGCATACCAAATGTGCGCGCCAGCCAGCTACAAGTAAGATCGGAAACCTCGGGGCACAAGTTCACGTTAGCGTCAGCAGCAGGTATCGATTGCAGATCTCGTGGGGAGGCTCCCAAAGGAGCTACAACGTTCACATCTACACCCATTGACGCCAGCAATCGCTCGATTTCCACTACATCATCTCGGCACCGGAAACCCAACTTGGTAGGTCCAAGCAAATTCACACTGGGCTTTATTTCTGGATCACGCTTGGGTCGCTCGCTACCTGGCGCCGGTGCCTGGCGAGACAAAAGACCACGAACAAGTTGATAAAAAGTTTCTGACGCGCCCCAGTTTTCTTTCCGCGTGTACGCCGCCATCTCAAGGGGAATGACGGGAACAGGCAAATCGGCTCCCAGGGCAAGAGCACCGGGCTGATCCTGAATAAGTTCTGCAGTGCATGAGTCGGCAACCATAAGCACCTGTGGCTTAAACCGTTCTGCGGATTCGCGCAGAGACTTGATGACCATTTCTGCGGTAGATGAACCCAGGTCTCGCGCCTGAAACGTTGTATAAGTCACAGGTGGTCGCTGACCATCGCGCTCAATCATTGTGAATAGGAGATCGGCGTAAGTATCTCCCTGTGGTGAGTGCAGCATCAGGTGGACATCGCGCATTGAAGCCGCAATTCTTATTGCGCCAACGTGTGGTGGACCTTCATATGTCCAAAGTGTCAACTCCATGAGCCCACCTCTAAGATAGACTCGCGAATAAGCGGCTTCGCGAATAGGCTGGCTAGATCTCCAGCCTGGTCAAATCCTTGGACGGGAGAGAATACGAGCTCAATAGACCACTTTGTTCTTAGCCCCTCTGACTCCAAGGCATTGGCTATCCCCATTCCACAAACAGTGAGATCAGGTCGGGCCTCTCGAACGCGATTCAATGCTGGATCTAAATCTTGTCCCTCGACAATGCAAACATCTGGGGGCAGCCGTGCAAGCTCACCGCGCATAACTAGCTGATCATGAAAAGGCGTGCCAATCTCGTTTATGGTGAGGCCACATTCTTCACTTAAGAAGCGAGCCATGGGAATCTCTAGCTGGGAATCAGGGAGAAAGTGAATGCGCTTTCCTTTGAGCTTTGCCGCCTGCGTTTCAATGGCGCGCTTTGCCCGTTGGTAGGGCAACTCCAAGGTTTGTTGAACGCGCGCATCATCAACACCATAGGCTTTTGAGATCGCTTCAAACCATGATTTGGAGCCTTCAGCACCAAGCGGGAATGGCGCAGTAATAATATCTGCACCACGCTCAATTAGCGCTCGCACAGTCTCCCCAACAAAAGGTTGAGCAGCAACGAGACGCGTGCCCTTACCCACTGCCGGCAGATCGTCTGCCTTCCGGCCTGGGTAGAAATGAACGTTGGAAATACCAAGATCGTCGAATATACGACGAAACTGATCTTCAACAATATCAGAGACCGTTCCCAAAACGACTAGATTCGCCTCTCCGCTAGGCAAAGCAGGGAGTTCAGCAGCGGTGCTCTTAAGACATTGATCCTCACCTTGAGTAAACGTGGTCTCGATGCCACTACCGCTGAAAGCCGAGATGCGCACCTTGTTCTCATGCTTTGCCTGAAGCTTCGCCGCGGCCGTCTCTAAATCCAACTTAATTACTTCAGAGGGGCATGATCCGACTAGAAATAACCTATTGATCCCTGAACGGCGGGTGATAAGCTCCGATACGACGCGATCCAGCTCTTCATGACAATCCGCCATACCAGCAAGATCACGTTCTCCAAGAATCGCAGTCGCGAACCGAGGCTCGGCGAAGATCATCACGCCAGCAGCCGACTGAATCAGATGGGCACAAGTGCGTGATCCTACAACGAGGAAAAAAGCATCCTGTATCCTACGATGTAGCCAGATAATCGATGTGAGACCGCAAAATACTGCGCGCTGACCGCGCTCTTGAGTTTGAGGACCCGGGTGGTGCTCTGCCACAGTGCTTGCGATAACACTACTCACGATTTCGCCCCTGATCTATAAGCGAGTCCACTCATATCAGAAGCACCAGACCGAGCTTGCTGAAATTTGAGCAAAAACTGAATAGCGTTCACCACATAAGCACTATATGCCGCGAGCGCGACCATCATTTGCTCTTGAGGGGTTCCTACAGCGGTAAGCCACATCAACAAGTAAATTGTGTGTAATGCAATAACGCCCATGCTCACTACATCTTCCCAAAAAAATGCAGGGGCAAAGAGGTAGCGTCCAAATACCACTCTCTCCCAAATAGCACCGGTCACCATGATGGAATATAGAATGAGCGTTTTAAGAATTACTGAAGCCGTGGCCACCGCAAGGCCAGTGCCGTTCAGCAAAAAATTGATTATGAACACAGTACTGATAGCAAAGACCAAAAACTGCAACGGTGCCAACACTGCTTGAACGAGCGTCCAAACCGTCTCATCGCGGCGCTTTTTCTGCTCAGGCGTATAAAGCCCACCACCTATCGAGTCGTTCGTAATGTGACTCACAGCACCTTCCCCGTCTTGCGTGTAGTGCACTAAGCACACACACTTCACGTCTTGTTATGAATTTGCAGGGTAGTGTTCGGCTCAAATGGTGTCAACAAAATTATACATTGATCTTGATTAATAAATTTGACGTACAAGGGATATTGACAGAGCAGTGTAAAGATACTGATGACGATCCAATTTACGCTGTGTAACATTTAGTTTTATAAGACAATAATATTGTTGGGGCCGATCTCAACAGTCTTGGAGCTATACACGCAGTGACTACCGCATCAACTTCTTCCTCAGAACTTCTGCTCCACCACATAGCGAGCGTCCACTTCACCGTTACGGCCACAGGTTTCATCGTTAATTCGGAGACGAGCAGCCCTACAGGTACAATTCAGTCTGAGGATCTCGCTGGAAGTTCAGTCAGTGAAATTGTTGATGCCAATTCGCGCGAAGCTTTTAACACCAAGCTCAACGAAGCACGTCGTAACAAAGGGACACCTCTGCGTTGTGATATCACTCTGACACCTCACAACACCGGCTCTGTGCCACTACTCTGCTGGCTATGTTGCGAGGATAGCAACGACGACGTCAGAGTCGCTGGCCTCGATTTACTTCCCGAGGTGAGTCTGCGGAACCAGCTACTGAACGCACAACACGCGATGGAACGCGACTATTGGTCTAAACGCAGGCTAGAGGCGCGCTATCGGCGACTGCTCGATATGGTCTCAGACGGATTCATCGTTGTAGACGATAGTAGTGGTCGGATAATTGAGGCCAACCCAATTGCCTCGGCACTATTAGCGGCTCCTGGTGCAAATCTTGTGGGAAAATCCTTCCCAGTTGGGCTTGACGATACAGCTCGCAGTACAATTGAACGCTTAACTCGAGAAGCACGGAGCGTGACCACAACAGTTGACGCGATGCTGAGTAACGACGCTGGCTTAGAGCTCAATATAGCCATGACCTATCTCCGCCAGTCAGGCGAGGGACGGTTACTTGTAAGGTTAAGAGATGATAGTGAGCACGATGTCGCGGGCGCCGAATTTCAGTCGTTCTTTGATGATGCGCCCGATGGTATTATCGAACTGGATGAGCAAGGAATTGTGCTAGCAGCCAATGATTCATTTCTTGAAATGGCGGGTCTAACGTCTAATGAACTTATAGAGGGACGACGCGCGGATCGCTGGATTGGTAGGTCTGCAGTGGATCTCAACATTGTGCTGGATCACTCAAAACAAGCGGGGTCTGTGCGGCTCTACTCAACCACTCTTCGCACGGAAACAGAATCGTCGGTAGACATAGAACTCTCAGTGGCACGGGTTAGCAAGAGGGACGCTACGAGCGTTTTACTGTTCATCCGCGACATAAGCCGTCGGATCACACCAGACCAATCCGTAGATGATCACCTGCCGCGATCAATTGAGCAAATTACAGATCGCGTTGGACGCGTGCCTCTCAAGGAGCTTGTCCGAGAATCAACGGACGTTATAGAAGCTCTTTGCATCGAAGCTGCTCTGAAATTGACGAGCGGCAACCGTGCTTCAGCTGCCGAGCTTTTAGGTTTGAGCCGTCAAAGTTTGTATACAAAACTGCGTCGCTTCGATCTTGGCGATGCCGAGGTGGAGATTGACCGAGAAGCCGTGTAAATAATTAGTTACCGTAAATTTGTAATGATTTGTTGACTGTTTCCGTCAGCATGTACAACATGATGCGATGGCTAATTCGACGACGGTTACAGCGGGGGCGACGTCGAGATCATCGATCATTGACTACATTCAGCTCCTAAAGCCCATCACATGGTTCCCTCCCATGTGGGCGCTTATGTGCGGCCTCATCTCCGGCGGATTTAGCCCTATCAGTCACCCCTGGCTCTTTATTTTTGGGATGATGCTCACCGGACCATTGGTCTGTGGTGCCAGTCAAATCATCAATGACTGGTGCGACCGAGAGGTTGACGCCATCAACGAACCTGATAGACCAATTCCATCAGGGCGTGTAAGCGAGAGCCGCGCCTTTAAGTTTGCGTTTGTCTGGTCACTGCTTGCCCAACTTTGGAGCTTTAGCCTTGGAATATGGGTTGCATCTGCTACCGCACTTGCACTGATTCTCGCGTGGGCCTACAGCGCCCCTCCACTGCGACTGAAGCAAAATGGCTGGTGGGGCAATTTATCAGTCGCCATCAGTTATGAAGGTCTCGCCTGGGTGACAGGCGCGGCGATTGCTTTTGGTGGGCACTTGCCAAGCGTGGATATCTTAGTTGTTGCGTTACTTTATAGCTTGGGCGCGCATGGCATCATGACTCTCAATGATTTCAAAGCCATCGAAGGTGACATTGCGGTTGGGATCCGATCATTGCCTGTCCAACTTGGACCCGAGTCTGCAGCACGTGTAGCCTGCCTCGTAATGTTAATCCCTCAGCTAGTGATATTAGCGCTTCTTCAAACGTGGGAGCATACTCTCGCCGCGGCACTGGTCGCGATTTTAATTGCAGGGCAATTGCTGGCCATGCTGCGCTTACTAAAAGACCCGAGATTGCTCGCTCCGTGGTACAACGGCATTGGTGTTACCCAATATGTTGCAGGAATGATGGTCACTGCGAGTGCATTAGGAGGCTACCTTGTCTAACTTTCAGACATTGTCTTGGTTTGGCATTTTTAGGCTAGGGTTGATTCAGACTGCCCTGGGAGCACTTGTCTTTCTACCGACCAATACCCTTAATCGAATTATGGTCGTGGAGTACGCGTTGGCGGCGTCAATACCGGGCTTCTTGATCACACTTCATCACGTCGTACAGTTAGCGCGCCCATACATAGGTTACGGCAGCGATGGGGGAAGTCGAAGAACCCCTTGGATTGTCGGTGGCATGATGATTCTTGCTACAGGAAGCCTAACTGCCACTGCTGGTACAACGCTTATACCCACCGCGGGAATTCTGGGGCACATGATAGCTGCCCTGGGCTTTTTGCTGATTGGCGTGGGGTCAGGAGCAGCGGGCACATCGCTATTAGTACTTTTATCCAAGCAGGTAACTGAGCGACGTAAACCCGCAGCCGCGACATTGGTTTGGTTCATGATGATCATGGGGTTTGCCGTTACCGGAGGCGTTACCGGGCAATTGCTAGATCCATTCACCGAAACGAGACTTTTGTGGGTCGTCTCCTATACCGCTGCCATTGCAATCATCATTAGTTTTCTCGCAATAATAGGCATTGAAAAGCCACACGCGACGGTCATACGCGATACAGAAAGAAAAGAAAACAAGCCCCCTTTTGCCGTGGCCATCAAGGAGGTGTGGAGTGAAGCTCACGCCCGTCGCTTCACTATTTTCGTTTTTGTGTCCATGCTCGCTTACAGCGCACAAGATCTTATTCTCGAGCCATTTGTTGGACTCACATTTGGGTGGACAGTCGGCGAGACGACAGCGCTTGCTGGAATGCAACATGCGGGCATGCTACTCGGCATGCTTGCCATGGCGCTCTCTACGTACGCCTTCCGGACAAAGACCCGCCACATCCTTCACTTGTGGATTAGAGGCGGATGCTTAGTGTCTGCCCTCTGTTTAGTCATGCTCGCGATAGCGGGAACTTTGGGGGGTCCGACCTGGCCCATTAAATTAAATGTTTTCATTCTTGGAGCCTCAAACGGCAGCTTTGCGGTCGCGGCAATAGGCGGAATGATGATGCTAGCAAGCGAGGGCCGTTCAGAGCGAGACGGCTTGCGAATGGGTCTTTGGGGCGCTGCGCAAGCTATTTCATTCGCACTGGGCGGCTTCTTGGGAACGGTCGCAGTTGATCTCTCAAGCGTATGGCTGGACAACTCAGCAGCGGCCTACGGACTGGTTTTTTGCGTGGAAGCGGCGTTCTTTGTATGGGCCGCCAGCCTAATCTTTAACTTAGATCAGCAAGTTCGGAACCCAAATAAAAGCGTTACAGAAGTAGACCAGTTTGCACTAGAAAGTTCATTAAGGGGTGTAAATCCATGATTAATACAAATACAGATTTTGACGTTATTGTGGTGGGTGGAGGACCATCTGGCGCCACTGCAGCTCATGAAATTGCACTGGCTGGCCATCGCGTTCTACTCCTGGAGCGATCTTTTAGAATTAAGCCCTGCGGAGGCGCTATACCACCCTGCATATTGAGCGAGTTTGACATCCCAAGATCGCTGCTAAAAGCGGAAATTCAGTCAGCGCGAATGATCTCACCCAAGGCACAGAAAGTTGACATGCCCATCGAGGGCACCTTTGTTGGTATGGTCGACAGAGACGAATTCGATCCCTGGCTGCGGCTGAGGGCTCAGCACGCCGGTGCAGACCTCGAGCTCGCCACCTTCAAGAAGGTCGAGTACATCGATAAAACAACGCTTCGAGTGACCTATGTCCCCAAGGACCAGGGCGCAGATGCGAAAACTGCTACTGCGCGCTGTGTGCTGGGGGCTGACGGTGCTCGCTCGCGAGTTGCAAGGCAAGGTATTCCAAAACATGCAGACATCCCGTGGGTAATGGCTTACCACGAAATTGTCGAGGCGCCCGAGGCAGCAACAGAGGACTACAACCCCGAGCGCTGTGAGGTTTGGTACCAGGGAGACTTATCACCCGATTTCTATGCCTGGGTATTCCCCCACGGAAAATCCGCCAGTATTGGTGTGGGTAGCGCATACAAAGACTTCTCTGCGAAGAGATCTGTTAACGAGCTGCGCGCCATCTCAGGTCTCGATACAGCGGAAACCATTCGAAAAGAAGGTGCCCCCATCCCCATGAAACCTATGAAGCGGTGGGACGACGGCAAAGCGTTGTTGGTATCTGGTGATGCCGCCGGTGTCGTGGCACCTGCATCAGGCGAAGGCATTTATTATGCCATGCTGTGCGGACGCCTCAGTGCTGACGCCATCAAAGATTTCCTCGAGACGGGCAAAGCTTCTGCGTTACGAGCACCGCGGAAGCGCTTTATGAAGCTGCATGGCCGTACCTTCTTTGCCTTGGGCCTACTGCAATATTTCTGGTACCACAGCGACAAGCGACGCGAGCAGTTTGTTGAGATGTGTAAAGACGAGGATGTCCAAACACTCACTTGGCAGGCATACACACAGAAAAAACTCGTCAAGAAGAAGAAAAAAGAGCACCTACGTGTCTTTATCAAAGACGTTGCACAACTGTTAGGCCTTTCGAAAACAGCCGCCTAATACTCCCTATGACGATTCTTATTCACTCAGGCGCGCTTATTGGTTTTATTCTTTTGTTGATTGTCGTTGAAATAGTGGTGCTGTATCGCCGGCATAAAACCTTGACTCATAGTGCGTCAGTCAGCACTTTTCTACCCAATCTATTGGCCGGGTTATTTCTGATGTGCGGTATTCAGCTAGCGGTCTGGGACGCACCCACCACAGCGTTGCTGGGCTGCCTCACAGTCGCAGGGCTCTGCCATCTCTTCGAACTCAACCAGCATTGGCGGGGGCATTGAAAAACACAAGAATTGATCCTACCAAGCCGGTTGCATCGCGACCTGCTTTGGCATTTGATTTGGGATCGTTGGGAGCAGGAATAACCGAAGAATTGTAGCGCCAATACCCACCTGCAACGGCAGTCGCTTGAGCGCAACACCAAGGCCCTTGGCACCTTCAAGTTCATCGAGGCGCGTATTCAGATCCAACAAACGCTCGAGACCACGCTGGAATTTAGGATCCCGCGTATTCAATGTCATCGGAAACACCTGCTTTGAAATCTCGGTTGTAATGTCAAATACGGTGTGGTCGAACTCCGTTACATCCATGCCAAATGCCTCGTACAACTTTGGCCGTGAATGATCTCGCACATACATGGTCGTATAAACCAGCACGAGAAACATCCGAATAAATAGCTTGTTGTAGCCAGTCAGTAACTTTGGGTTAGCACGCATCAACAAAGCAAAGGCTTCGCCGTGCGCAAACTCATCGTTACACCACTCGAGGAACCATTCAAAGATAGGATGAAATCGGCGCTCTGGATGACGCTCGAGATGGCGGTAAATAGTGATGTAACGCGCATACCCAATCTTCTCCGACAGGTAGGTCGCGTAAAAAATGAATTTCGGCCGGAAGTAGGTGTATTCCTTATCGCGCTTGAGAACACTCAGGTCGACAGCCACACCCAATTTCTTCAACGCACGATTAATAAAGCCCGCATGTCGTGACTCGTCACGAGCCATATAGCGGAAGAGTCGCGCAATCTCTGGATCCCCTACCTTGCTCTCGATTTCCTGATACAAGACGCACCCTGAATACTCAGCTGTAATTGAACTTACCAACAGATCAAGAAACTCGGCTTTTAATTCAGGATCTGCCTCCAATGTCTCGGGATCAAATTCATACTTCTGTTTGAAGTGCTCACGATTAATATCCAACTCAAAAGCTGCCATCATCACGTCCCACTCCTCACGGACCGGATCAATGTCGAAGCGTCCAATTTCCTCGCAATCGGTCGTGTAAAACCGCGGTGCCAAAGCGCGGCTTTCGATCGCTTGCTTAGTGCTGTTATTCATACCAGCTGCAGCTGAATCTTCTGCCATATTTCCCCCATGTAGACTTTGAGCAGTAAAAAGTAAAAGCTAAAGTCTACCTATTCTGATATTTTGACTGTCCACTTTATTTTACCTTGGCAGTTCAATCAAGTTAGGACACCATAGGCGAAGTCACGAGATCCATATGCATGTCTAAAATCAACAGTGATCGCCTTTTTCACATGGGCTATGTCAGCACCGAGACCGGAAACTTGGGCTCAGCGGACATGATCGAGCTACTTACCGATGCTCGCAGGATCAATACATCGCGCGACATCACCGGACTGTTACTGCACCGCGACAGATCGTTTTACCAAGTACTTGAGGGTACAGAAGACGTGGTCCGGCAGACGTTCGACCGAATAGAGAAAGACGAGCGCCACACCGCTGTAGACATTCTATTTGAGGGAGAAGTTGATGAACGAGAGTTTCCTGACTGGCAGATGGGCTTCCTTGACCTCGACGGGGTTGACATTGAGACCCTGCAAGGGTACTCAAACTTTCTCTCGCACGAGGACAGCGCAAAAGACTTTCTAGAGAATCTGAGTCGGGGGAAGCGTCTTGCCCTAATGTTCCGATCAATGGAATAACCCTCAGAAAAAATCTTTGCCTCCCTGTAATCAGCTCCTACACTTGAATATGAGGGGCAGAGGCCCCACTTTATTTAATACACACTAAATTAAGAGGGGGTAGTCATGCAGTTTCTATCGTTTGGTTTGGTAAGTTCTGTCGCAATTGCGATCGTGCTGATTGTCGTTCTAACCAAGGCGGTAAAGTTTGTTCCACAAAACCGCGCCTTTGTAGTGGAACGTTTCGGTAAGTACACCCGCACTCTTGAAGCGGGACTCAATTTCCTCAACCCATTCTTTGATCGAGTAGCATATAACCGAACCCTAAAAGAACAAGCGTTTGATGTCCCATCACAGGCGGCGATTACGCGGGACAATATCTCACTAATCGTTGATGGCGTTCTATATTTGAAGGTGCTAGATCCCTACAAGGCATCCTACGGTGTCGACGACTACGCTTACGCCGTCACCCAGCTCGCACAGACCACCATGCGAAGCGAGATCGGCAAAATCGAGCTCGACAAAACCTTCGAAGAGCGTGAAGCGCTGAATAACAACATCGTCTCGCAAATTAACGAGGCCGCCGGACCTTGGGGCGTGATGGTCCTCCGCTACGAAATTAAAGATATTGAACCACCGCGCACCGTACTGGATGCGATGGAACGGCAGATGAAGGCTGAACGAGAAAAACGAGCTGCCATTCTCGAATCCGAAGGTGAGCGTCAATCGTCCATTAACGTTGCAGAAGGTGAAAAACAGGCCAGAGTGCTCGCAGCTGAGGCTGAAAAAGCCGAGCAGATTTTGAAGGCCGAAGGTGAAGCCAACGCGATCATTGCAGTCGCGGAAGCGAAGGCTGAGGCCCTGAACAAAGTCGGTGCCGCTGCCAATACAGAAGACGGTCAAAAAGCCGTGCAACTGGACTTGGCAGAGCAGGCAATCACCGCCAAGCAAGCCATTGCACGCGACTCATCTGTCGTACTTCTTAGCGATTCGCAAACAAATGCATCTAATGTGGTGGCGGAGGCAATGACCATCGTCAATCGACTGAACGAAGTACAAGGAAAAACCAATGGCCCTGCTTGAATACTTGGGTGAAAACCCAGCTAGCTTCTGGTTTGCGATAGGTGCGCTAGCGCTTTTAATAGAGTTAGTGGTGCTTGGCATGAGCACTATCGTGCTTTTCCTAGCAGGACTTGGATCGCTCATTACCGCACTACTCATTTACTTGGGAGTGGTGCCGGAAGATTGGTTAACTGGCTTCGCTGTGATGGGTGTACTGTCATTTATCTTGGGCGTATTGCTTTGGAAACCGCTCAAGCAATATCAGGCGGCCGAACCCCCTCGCTCTGGTCAAAGTTCTGACTTTGTCGGTTATGAGTTTGCACTGTCGAGCCTCTTGGATCGCGAGACTCAGTCCGCGCATCAATTTTCAGGCGTCTCATGGCGTGTTGAACTAGCGCGTGAGGAAGGAGATAAATCACTCGCCAGTGGCGACCGCGTTCGCGTTGTCGCTCTCCATCCGGGGATTTTGGTTGTAGCGCAGGCGTAATTACGCGACGCCTATTTAGTGAGCTTGCTACGGGGCTTGCATGATGGCGAAGTTGCCATCGGCTGTCCCCACAAGCTTCTGCTGAACATAGAGTTCCCCTCGAACATTGGCGAAGCGCTTACCTTTGTTCACCACTCTGACTTCACACTCTACAATGCCCCCAGCAACAGGCCTTAGAAAATTCATAGAGATTTGGAGTGTGGCGCAAATTTCGCCTTCGTCTAATTGCTGCATTAGCGAGGCGCCCATCGTTGTGTCGACCAACGTGAACAAAGCACCTCCATGAACCACACCGTTAGGGTTCATATGACGCTCCGAGACTTCTAACCGCCCTTTTCCATTGCCATCAGTTTCTGGAAGAAGCTCAAAGCCGACTAGTTCGGCAAAACCGGGATGTTGCATAACGTTTTGAATCACTTCATTCGTAAATCGTGGCGAACTGTATCAGCTTCTTATCTTGCGATCAGCGGGCCATATCGCTACCCAAAAGCGTATAGATGGCCAATCAGCTACCGAGCTCGCGGGCGCCGAGATTGATGGACTCAGCAAAGGACCGCGGCAAGGGCTCCAGCTCTGAGCCCATCGTGTCACTCCATCGGTTCAGGAATCCAAACAACGCGATGACGCTGACTATTTCAACGATTTCTCGATCAGAGTAATGCTCCTTTAGCACAGCAAAATCGCTATCACTCGACGCATTGGGCTGAAGTGCGGCGTGCCATGCCAGCCGCAAGGCAGCGCGCTCTGCATCGCTAAACAGTAATGAGGACTCGAACTCGAAGACAGCTTCGACTTTTTCCTGAGGCACACCCAGGTTATGTGCAGAGTGTGAGGTGTGAGCCTGGCAATAATGACAACCATTCGCCGCGCTAGCGACCATGGCCACCAACTGCTTAAAACCGCGATCAACCTCTCCGGTCTGCAGTATGGTCGCACCTATGCCACCAAAAGCCTTGAGTAACTCAGGCCAATGAGCCATAGATAGGAAATTATTGGGCACATAACCCATGCTTCCCTCGAGCAGCTGAAACATAGCTTCGAAATCGGGTAGCTGGTCTCGCGGTACCGTTGGAATTCTGGACGTTCTCATCTCGTTAGCATCTCCCTTCATAGTCCCATGCTCAGGATGTAGGAGTTTATGGCGGCGCTCCGAAAGGGCCCTCACAAAAAGATTATCGAACTGCCGGCCCTATTAGTCGAAGCACACCTGCGCCCGCATCCATCTCGGCAATCGCACCTACAGGCACTGTACTCTGCTGCTCTACGTGCCCAATCATGGCACCAAAATAGCAGGGCACTTCCAGGGGTTCGCAGTGCTGCTTGAGGATGTCCATTAAGGCAAAATTGCCGAGACCAGGATTGGGTTTCACGCCAGTAAAGTGTCCAAACACAATCCCAGAAACTTGGCCGAGCACACCACTAAGCTTGAGCTGCGTCATCATACGATCGACACGGTAAATCGCCTCTCCGACGTCCTCAAGAAAAAGGATGGCGCCTCTGGCGTCCGGGAAGTAAGGCGTTCCAACCAATGCACTCACCAACGTGAGATTGCCGCCAATCAAATGCCCTGTGACCTTCCCAGCGTTAATTGTCTGAGTGCGGTGTTTTCGAGCTACAAGATCATCATCGATAAACTCAGGATTACTGTAAGTCGCTGACTCAGCATCGAAAAGCACCTCACGCATTCCCTGATAGGTAAATTGATTCCAGCGCGACATCACGTTAGGGCCGTGAAAAGTAACGACACCCGATTTGGCGTAAATAGCGTTTAGTAAACTGGTAATATCGCTATACCCAAGGAAGATCTTGGGGTTTTTTGATATGAGGTCAAAGTCTAAGAAGGGCAATAGCCGGCTCGCGCCCCAGCCACCACGCAATGCGAACACACCGTCAATCTCGGGGTCAGCAAACGCGGCATTGATATCCGAGGCTCGATCTTCGTCCTCCCCGGCAAGATAGCCAAAACGGTCCATGACATGCAGCCCGACCTTCGACTTCAATCCCATCGCATCCAGGGCCTCCACCGCTATTTGAAGCTGCAGAGACTCATAGGTAACGGACGCAGGCGCCACGAGTCCAATCGTATCGCCCAGCTTCAGACGCTCCGGTCGTTTGGCCACACCTGCGACAGCGAGGCTGGGCACGATCCCCATTAGGGTGCTCGCAAGACTTAATTGAAGGAGTGATCGTCGATCCATAGCGTACGTTTTCCTATTACTGTTATTGAGCTTGGCAGAGCTATTCTCTCGCGGCAAGCTAGACCCATCGATAAACGAACCAGTCGGATTCATCGTGTACCAGTTACTTATAGTATTACTACTTTCCCTTACCCCACTCATCGTTCATGCTGATTCAGATCCGCTCGTAAACGCACAGGCCAGAACACCGAGCTTACTAACTGACATCCGGTATGCGGGACACGATAATTTCATTGGAAGAACTGTTGCAGGTTACGAGGCCCCTCTCTGTCTATTGAGCGAGGCTGCCTCTATGGCACTCGATCACGCTCAGGAGCTGGCCCAGAAGCGGGGCCTTAGTCTTTTAATGTATGACTGCTATCGGCCCCAGCGCGCCGTTGATGACTTCGTCGCCTGGGTCTCTAGTGTCGCTCCTGAACCAACTAAAGCATCCTATTACCCCAGCCTAGATCGTTCATCCCTTATAGATCTGGGATACATTGCCAGCAAATCGGGACATTCGCGAGGGAGTACCGTTGATTTAACACTGGTAAGTACTACGACCGGTGAACCCCTTTACATGGGTACATCTTGGGACTTTTTTGACCCGATGTCTCACACTGAAAGCGACGCCATCGATCTAGCGGCGCGTAACAATCGGTTACTCCTCCGCGAGATTATGACGGCCTCTGGATTCAGGCCTTACTACGCCGAGTGGTGGCACTTTACACTGGTTGATGAGCCTTACCCTGAGACGTATTTCAACGTCGTGATAGATGAGTAACAAGTCAAAACAGCAGTCATCTTGCGCCGAGTAATTGATGTAACATCGACGTAATAGAACTGATACCGCGCACCGACTAGGCTCAAAGATAAAAGATAAAAGGAAATGATGACTATGCGTAAGTTGCTCGTTAGTTTACCCCTAATCGCCACGTCCATCCTCGGGGGTTGCAACAGCGAACCCAACATCGAGCCAGCCGATCTCATCTTTTCGGGTGGTGCCGTATTTACATCTGACCCCGAGCAACCCACTGCCTCAGCCGTTGCAGTAAGGGGAAAACACATCGTCTACGTTGGTGAGGAAAGGGGCGTTATTCCATTCATCGGTGTCAGTACCCGGCAAATCAATATTCAGGACGGACTCCTCATATCTGGACTTATGGATTCACATACGCATGTCTTTAACGGGTCTTTCTCCGACGTTGGGGTCAATCTCAGTCTGGCCGACACCCGCGAGAAATTACAGGTGGCTTTAGAAGCTATACGAGATGCCAACCCTGGCACAGGCCCCGTCTATGCTCGAGGCTGGCAAAACCACCTCTTTCCCAAGACTGGCCCTAAGGCACAACAGTTGGATGAGATTTTCGGTGATCGCATTGTGATCCTTGGATCGGTTGATGGTCATTCTCGGTGGTTCTCATCACGTGCTCTACGCGAGGGCGGTGTCGATGCCAACTACCCCGACCCACACCCGGGCGTGAGCTTTTTTGAGCGTGATTCACTCACCAATGAACCACTTGGCACTGGTCGTGAAAAGGCTGGGGAACACATTACAGCGAAATTTATTCCGGGCGACAAATCTGCCTATCAGGAACGATTCGTAAGATGGTTGCCACGCGCTGCCGCGGCGGGCCTTACTGGCGTTTATGACGCGTGGGCCGCAGCACCGAGCGAGCAAGAGGCTTATGAGATTTGGCATTCAATCAGTGAATCGGGGGGCCTTAGCCTCAGGGTTTTTGGTTCTGTCCGCGAGACTGACTCAGCCGATCTAATTGCAAATCGGTTTAAAAAATTCGAGCAAAACTTCAGTAGTGAGATGGTTAGACCCGAAGCGATTAAACTCGCCGCGGACGGTGTCCCAGAGGGTCATACAGCTTTTTTATTGACCCCGTATGTAGACTCTAACAACGAGGACTTTGGTCATCCAATGATCTCAAAAGAGGATATGACAGCGAATATCACGACCTACTTCGGTGCTGATATTCCAGTTCACATTCATGCGATTGGTGGTGGCGCCGTGCGCATGTCACTCGATGCAATCGAGGCCGCAAGGACAACAACAGGCAATGAATCTGTCCGAGCGACCATCGCACACATGGACTTTGTACACCCTGACGATATACCCCGCTTTAAAGCACTCAATGTCACTGCACAAACCTCTATACAGTGGGCGGCGCGAGATCCGTCTTATTTCAATATTGGCTCTTTTGTAGGCATAGATAAAGTCGAGAACGCCTATCCCGTTCGCTCGATCATGGACGCGGGTGCGAACCAAAGCTTTGGAGCAGATTGGCCCGCCTCTGCCTACCTGTCGACCTATAAACCATTGGAGCTGATTGAGGCGGCCGTAACACGACGATTACCCGGCGAACCCAGCATGCCCCCTCGAAATCCCAATCAGTCCGTGTCTGTGGCTGAAGCCATTATTGCTATGACTCGCAACACCGCCATACAAGTCGGTGAGCTGGAGTCGTTGGGGTCCATAAGCGAAGGGAAGCTCGCGGACTTGGTGCTGCTAGAAAAAAATCTGTTCGACATACCCGCCGAGACGATAAACGCGACGTCCGTCGCGATGACCGTAGTAAATGGCAGAATCGTTCACGAGCAGTAGCAGGTGATGGGCCTGCCCAAATGCAGGCCCAACAACCAACGATAACCCTCCACTTTGCGCGCTTTAAGCGCGAGCCATGACGCGTTGGAAAACACGGTCAAACGTTTTTAGATCCTCAAGCTTACCCATGCTAATGCGAAGGTAGTTCGGATATCCCTCGTACCCGGCATTAATCAACACCCCCTCTTCCGCCATCGCACGGCGAATGGTCATTGCATCGCGACCAGCATCTACAAATACGAAGTTGGTTTGTGATGGCACCGGCTTAAGTCCAACATCAGCAAGTGTCTTTTGCACCAAGGCGCGCCCTTCGCGAACCTTGTCTCGGGAGAACTTGATAAAGTCTTGATCGATGTAGCTGTGATACGCAGCTGTGAGCCCCACCCCATTAGGCCACGCCATGATGTACCTAAAAGTATTCCCAATGATGTTAGGCCTCGCCATGCCATAACCCACCCGCATGCCAGCCATACCAAAGATTTTCGAGAAAGTTCGCGTCACGAGGATATTTTCACCCTCACGTACAAGATCAACCATGGTGTCGCGATGAGGGTCATCTGTGAGCTCATTATAGGCTTCATCGACGATCACTAGTGCCTTGGGCCCCACTGACCGACAAAAGGCTCGGAGGCGGTCAGCGTCAATCGGTAGGCCTGTGGGGTTATTCGGATTCGCCAGGTAAACGACCGCAACGGACTCATCGACCATCTCCTCCATCGTATCCAAATCGACCTGCAAATCAGAACGCAATGGTACCCTCGATACCTTAACTCCCAGGGCCTCCGCGTAACCTAAGTGTGCGTCGTAAGTGAGCGCCGGCGTCAGTACCGATCCCGTTTTTCCATAGGCCATCAGTGCCGCCTGAAGCCCCTCATTCGAGCCCGAGGACACGAATAGATTGTCATGACTCAGATCGTTATCTGCCGCAATGGCGTCAAACAGGTTATCTCGAATGGGATAGTCATACGGCGAGTCAGGATAATAAGCACTTAAGGACAGAATTTTTTTAACTTCGGCGATGGCCCTGGGACTGGGTCCATAGGGATTTTCATTAAAGACCAGTCGAACCTGTCCCTCAGGAATAAGGTACTGACCCCATGTAGGTATAGCAGAGCTTGCCAGCGCTGCCGTACCAAGTGCTGATAAAAAGTGTCTTCGGTTCATCATTAATCACCCACGGCTAATATCATTAAACGGTCGGTATCACTATAAGCGCCCCCATCGAACTTTGCTCGCCTTGGCGCTTCACCCTTAAAACTGCACTAAACACATGTAGCTTGTGCGAACGCAGCTTGCGCACGCTCATATTCCTCGGGCGTATTGAAATTCAAGCAGGGTTCCCACACTGCAGGCACGTTCACGGCGGTCCAAGACCGGTGATCCAGAAACCCCATGACTGATCGACCACCCGATTCGACATAATCCTTTACGCAGGAGGCTAGCGCCACCGAAAATAGTCCGTGTAATGGGTGTAAATGTTCACCCCTCAACAGCACGACTTCAGCGTTGGCTGGCGTTGTATCAGTTAGGCGACCGTAGACATGTGATGGTGGGATGAGTGAGTCGGTGGGTAGCACAAGCACATAACCCTTTACGAGACCTGCGGTTTCCGCTGTGTCAAGTGCCTTGGCCACGCCCCCCAGTGGACCGGCAGAATGTATCAAATCCGGTAGATGTCGAACGTCATACGGATTGAGCGCTTCGTAACGTCGAGACCCTGAACAAATGTAAATGGGTAAAGACTGAGATAGGTCACGCAGATCGCTCACCTGCCGCTCGATATGCGATGAGCCGTCATCACCAAGAACCGCTTTATCTTTTCCCATGCGCAGGCTGTCACCGCCTGCCAAAATTGCCGCAGCAATAACCGCCGTCGAATCGTCGGTCACTGTAAGTCGGTCCAGGGAAAAACGGAGACCGTGACCTCAGAGCCCGCACTAATGTGTTCAACATCGGCCGCTATCTTGATAGTACAATTTGCACGGGCGAGTCCTAGCACGCGATGCGAATCTTGACTCCCAATGGCAGAAACCCGAAACGTGTGGCGTCCGGCGGTATCTTCATACTTACTCAATACACCGCGTTGAAATTCGAGGCGCCCACCCCGTCGAGAAAGATCCGTCTCAAGTATGGCCGCAAGTTGCGTATTGGGGATCACCCGCTCACGATTAAGTAAGAATTTCATCGCCGGCAGATAAAGTTCCGTCAGGACCACAAACGACGATACGGCATTTCCGGGCAGGCCAAAAAACAGAGCCTTGCCATTCTCCATACCATCAATGTGACCAAAGCAAACAGGTTTACCTGGCTTCATGGCGACTTTGTAATCAGATACCGCGCCTATGGCATCAACACATTGCCGCACATAGTCATAGTCTCCGACAGAGACCCCACCGCTACTGATGACCAGATCTGCAGTGTCGCTGGCCGTAGCTAAGCAGGCTTTGATCGCCTCTGGCGTATCCTCGACCACCCCCAAGTTGATTAGCTCAATGGGGTAGTATCTCAGTACTGCGGCAATGGAGGCCATATTGCTTTCGTAGATATCGCCCTCACCCAAGGTATCGCCCGACGCTTTTAACTCATCGCCAGTGGCAAAAAATGCCACTCGCAATTTTGGTCGAACCTTCACCTTTGCAATGCCCTGACTCGCCAGCAGTGGAACCATGTTTGGGGTAATTAATTGCCCGGCCGCAGCAATAACAGCACCAGCAGTAATTTCCTCGCCACGACAGCGTATGTTCGCACCAAAAGAAGTGTCATGCAGCATTCGAACAGACTTGTTCTCACACTCGACATTTTCCTGAATAACCACCGTATCCGCTGATGCAGGCACCACGGCCCCCGTAAAAATACGGACACATTCTCCCGGCGCTAATGGATCGCCTTTATAGGGCTCTCCCGCTCGGGATTCGCCTTTGAGAGAGAAGACTTGTGACGCTATGGCACCGTACTGGTCCTGCGAGCAAACAGCGTATCCGTCCATTGCGGATAAATCTGATCGAGGCAGCTCAAGGGTGGCAATCACATCTTCCGTAATATAGCGGTCCAGCGACTCACTCAACGCCAATGGCTCGCTCATATCTGATTGTTCCGCCAGCCATGTCTGGCACAGCCGATGCAAATTATCTTGCGCTTGTGCAAAGCTGATCATGTTGATAACGCCCCTCAATGAGACGCTATTGTGCTGTCGAGCCGTTTGCGGAGCAACCAAAGACAATCTATCTACAAACTACAAGCACCTATTTTGCGCTCTCGGAAGCCAATATCAGGACAAATTAAAGACAAAAAAAGGGTTTTTATAACGCTCGGGACGCGAATAAGAAGCGCTTCGCAGAGCGATGGCATCAGGTAAATAGGTGCACCTTCGCCCACAGATGCAGGCGGATACCAATGAGCGATGAAATCAAGCATGTCTCATCTACCGATGAAGCACTCGGATGCTGGTTACCTTAAGTTATTACGCCAGCTACCATGGAAGCCAAAGGGAATGCGATGATCCAGCTTGGCAACGGCTACAGGCCCATCGCTGACCGCTTGGGCATCGAGAATCACCATGGAAGACGTATTGGCCTTGCTGTCAAAAAGAGTCGCCAGCAACCACCCCTCGCCCTCTTTTGAACCAGCGTTTTTCTCCACGAAGACAGGTTCGGAAACACCATTTCCAAAACCTGCGTCCCAAGAGCTGACATGTCCCGTGTCGCAATCGATCTTAGTAATCTCATGGAATAAGCCGCCGTCACCCTTTGCGCGTCTTGAAGCGGCCGCAATATAACCATGACGATGACGGGAAGCGGCAAATCGATCATCAATGCGTGGAAATTCAGAGGCCACATCCAGGGTCTGTTGTCGATCGATGGCTCCAGTGTTCACATCTAGGGTCCAGCGCGTCAACTTACCCTGTGCGTCCGTATGGACTGGAATGCTTCCATCCGCATTAGGAAAGTTCGGGGCGACAGGAAAATCAACTGAATCGAAGATCACTTTCGATCCCTCATTCCATGCATTTAGGTAATGGAAAACATAGCAGACAGGTGCTTCCAACCAACGAATGCTTGACACGGGCGCGCCACGTTTCAATACCCCAATGTACGCTCCGGCATTTCGATCGAAGGCAAAAGGAAAACCAAACTGCGCAATGCGATCTAAATCGCAAGTAAGCGGAAACAGGGGGATAATTACGTAGTCACGAGTAATCATGAAATCGTGAACCATCGCCGCATAGGGTGCCTCGAAAACATCCGAACGCAGCATCCGACCGGCTCGATCAATGACATGATAAGTCATTGTTTCACTCGCAAAATGATCGGTCATATACCCGAAACCATGAAGCTCACCGGTTTCAGGATCAATTTTAGGGTGCGCTGTCATGGCACCGTTGATGCCATCGGCATAGCGACCATATCCCTCCGATCCCAATGTCTGCGGATTCATACTGAAAGGGTGACTCCCCTCTTCAAGCGCCACCAAATGATGGCCATGCGCCAAAATATGGGTGTTAGCGACACCGTAGCGGCGATTGCTCTCAATTTGGCCCGTTTCCGTGTTGATCTCGATGTCGAGGCTAAGACCCCGCCCCAGCTCGATTTCTTTTTCAAACTTGGGCGTTCTTACCCAGCGATTCAGGTAGCCTACTTTCCCCTGGTCAACATGAAAGGCATGAACCATGCCAGCACCAAAAAACCAGTGGTAAGTCCCGTCAACAAATTTTGGATTTGGACCTATCCGATAAAGCGAACCCGATAAACCATGGGGTACGTTGCCCTCGATGACAATATCGTCGTAAGTCGCTTCAAAATTAATAGGGCCATAATTACCGCGTAGTTGCGGATGATTGGGAAGTGGCGCTGCCATAAGCGGGTGGTCCGTCCATCAGTATTGCTACTAACCATACGCAAGTTACGACCGAACCGATGGCGACGGCGGCAACCACAGTGTCGATTAGAAAGCTCGTAACATTAAATACAAGGAGCGGCTAGCAGCGGTCACTGCTCTGAACACACTAGCTTCGCATTGACCTCACCCACGACGGCAAGATTCATTTTTGCACGGCCCTGCATGCCCCCCTGCACCTCACAGGCTTGAAGCGTGTC
>CAJWEV010000009.1 GCA_913031575.1 uncultured Halieaceae bacterium
GGGAATGAGACGTCGTACTTCTCGAAACATACGGTCGCCGCATCAGCCTCGTCATTTTCTTCTTGGAAGAAATCGTCCGACGAAAAGCCAACGACAACAAGACCTTTGTCCTTGTACTCCTGATGTAAGGACTCGAGGCCTGAAAACTGTGGCGTATAGCCGCAGTTGCTGGCTGTATTCACGATAAGCATCGGCTTACCAGCATAGCTTTCGCAAAAATTGATGGTCTCTTTGGAACTTAGCTTACGCATCTCGGTGTCAAGAAACTCGGGGCAGGCAAGGGCTCCGCTCGAGAGACCGAGACCTGCGATTAAAGTAAGAACGTTGCTTTTCATAGGGAATCCCTTAGTAGTATTGAAGGAGTATAAGCAAATTACTGAGTTTTGGATTAATCGTGAGGGAGAGCGTCCCGCAGCTGTCCATCTAGTATGCGACGCTAACACGCTAATGCAGCCGCGCAATGAGGTTTTCGATTTGATGCATCGTCCACTCTGGGTGGCAATGGAATGAAGAGGCATGCGTTCCCCACCGGCCCTTATCAGCCATGCACGGGTGACTCGCGTCTATGTCCGGTGCGAACGCGATCGTTGCTGAGTCGGAGATATTCGCTAATTCTTCACTCCAAATTGACCGCGTAATAGGGTCGGTTTTGTTTTGGACAATGGCCATCGGCAGATCCAGGGTCTTTGCTACCTCCAAAGCATCGGAGTCACCATGGGGTAAGCCCCAAAAGATGGGTGCTAAGTAAGCCATAGGACGAAATAAAATAGATGGAAGCCCGTAGCCAACCCAGCCACCCCTCTCTAGCGAATCACGGGTATTTAGCATGGGATCGAATAGTAATAACCCGTCTGCCTGCATACCAGTTGCTAGGGCATAGATTGAGGTTGCGCCCCCCATAGACAGACCGCAAATAATCACGGGGGTCTCTTTTTCGACTCTGATACGCAACCACTCTCGCGCAGCAAGCACATCTTTGTATTCGGTTGCGCCCATGCGGAGGTAGCCATCGGTGTACTCCGAGTTGCCGTGATTTCGTTGATCGAAGGCAAAAACGGAAATCCCCGCTCGCTGGAGCCGGTCGTAAAAATCAAGCGTGTTAAAAAAGGGCGAGACGCGACTAGAGCCCGCACCATGAACAAAGAGTAGCGCTGCGCGAGGGTAGTCTGCGGGAATCCACCACCCCTCTAGCTGCAGCTTCTCACTCTCGAAAACAACGGACTCGACGTCGCTGCCGAGCGGCGCATCGACAACGGGCTCCGATCCTGATTTAAGGCCCAGCCAAGGCATGGCGATACCAAAGAAAAAGACCAGGCCGAGAAATATTAGAATGGTCATACGGGGTCCAGTGAGTTGACTACTCATAATATTGGGCTTTGCCCTAGAGACTGAATCTATCGCGTAGGAAGCGAGCCACGCCATCCTCGTCGTGGTGGCCAATGACCTGTGTGGCTATATCTTTAAGTTCCTCGTCAGCGTTGTCCATTGCATAGGATTCGGTCGCAAACTTGAAAAGGCTTATGTCATTGTCACCATCGCCAAAAGCGATGACTTCCTTAAAGCCGCCTCGCTCGACCACATGCTTAACGCCGTTGGCCTTGGATCCATGGCTGTGATGAACATCCAGCCATGCCAGCCCCTTATCGCGAATAGCTATCCCGGAGTAGGCCACCAAGTGCGGTTGGTGCGATACGAATTCAATAAGAGGTTCAATTTGGTCAAGTGGACCCATAGCAGAAATATTGATGACGTGTGTGTTAGTGGGCATGGTTGTCAGTGGCTTCAGTGGCAGTTCGCGCTCGCTCTCGAATAAATTAGCGAGTTTCTTTTCAAAATCATCCCGTAGCGGTGCGTGGTAAACCGAGTGATGATCACCGTCTTCGAGGGAGAAAACGAAAGGCGTAAGGTCTTGCGAGACAAATGCTCCAAGTACATCGCCGACCTCAGTGGGAGTCAGTAAGTGACGGTGACTGTAGCTTTGCAGTGTCGGTTCCCAGATGACGGCGCCGTTTTTAAGTACGAGTGAGCGGTTAAAGTTATTGTTTTCGAGCGGTGATAGCGCGGCTTGAAGCGTGCGTCCAGTGGCCACAGTATAAGCAATTCCACTCTCCCGCATTAGCGATAGGGTTTCACTGGTAAAGGGGGAAATTTTCGATTGGGCATCAAGTAGTGTGCCATCCATGTCAAATACCACGAGTGTCATGGCAAAGGGCCTCTCGACTGGGGAACGACAGGGTAGCGCAATCGTCGGACTAATCGCTAGATCATACGATTTAGCGATTAACTGCTATCCAGTTTTCTGGCAACGTATTTGAATATTGAAATTGAGTGACGAGGCTTCGGAAGCAGTGCCGGCAGGCGGGAAAGTTATGCATGGTAGGTGTATTTTTAAGCGCTAGATGAAAATTAAAAAGCTAAGTAACGACGATATGAGCAAAGAGAAGACGAGCAGTAGAAACGTAGACACAGTGGAAAATCCAGAGAGCGTAAATCGACGACGTTTTAGTCAGTGGTTGGCCGGCGCATCATTAGCCAGTGCATCTGTTGGTGTTTTCGGAAAAGAGGCTGCGGATAACAAACACGTTACGATTATCGGCGCCGGTATTATAGGAAGCTCAATTGCCTACCATTTATCCAAGCTTGGTGTGCGGGTAACTCTTTTAGAGCGAGAGACGGTGGCAAGTGGCGCTAGTCACGGCACCTTCGCCTGGATTAACGCGACCTGGGCAAAGCAGCCGAAGCATTACCATGCGTTTTCTCAAATGGGAGTGGCCAGTTGGCATCGGCTGCAGAAAGAGCTGAATCTTCCAATCGTCTGGGGTGGCTCTCTTGAGTGGTTTGCGAGCGATAGTCGACAGGCGCGCCTTGTCAGTGATATTACCCAGCAGCAAGCGTGGGGAGAGCCAGCCCGGATGTTAACGGTAGCCGAGGCTCAAGCACGGGAACCCGCTGTTGATTTTCATGGGGCGACTCATGTGGCGTCTTCCCCACGCGATGGCGCGCTAGATCCAGTACTCGTTTCGAAGGCTTTGGTGGCTGCTGCGGCGAGGCAGGGCGCTCAGATCTTGGAACATTGTGAAGTGACGGATATAGACAGTTCCACCGATAAAAAAGGGAGGATACTCCGAACGACTTGTGGCCCCATAATGGCAGATCGTGTGGTGCTCGCGACGGGGCCAGACCGAGTGGCAGTCAAGCTGCTTGGCAGATTTGATCTGCCGCAGCGATCAACCCCCGGCGTAATCGTTGTGACTAGACCTGTGAAGCGGCTTTTAAGTGGGATAATTGTCGGACCAGGTATCCATATCCACCAGAGAATGGATGGAAGACTGGTCATTGGTGAACAGGAAGGTGCTCCCGATAATGCGGCGCATGCCCTACGATTGGTAGAGCGACCAAAACGGTTTCCTAACGAATTGGTGGCGGACCAGCATGCTCAGCGCTTACTCGCGACCACCCGTGATTTCCTGCCGAGCATAGGCGAGGTTGAGATTGACGAGGTCATTATTGGATGGCGACCTTTACCTTTAGACGGTCATCCCGTCATCGGTCCTTGTCCCACCGATGATCGAGTGTATGTGGCCATTATGCACAGTGGTGTATCACTGGCCGCCATCACGGGTGATTTAGTTGCTCGTGAGTTGGCAGACGGGGTAGAGATGGCGTTACTTCAGCCGTTTCGCACCGACAGGGTATTTGATACTAAGAACCGATACTGAGTCTTCACGATTTTCGATTGGCTTTGGGCGTTAGAACCGACTAATTTTGAACCAGACCCAATTCAGGTACATCGGGGCTGTCGCGTTAAGTAGTGATCGGGAAGGGACGCTATCCGGAAAAACACGAGCAATAAAGAGACGGTATTCGCCTCTTATCGGTTTCACTGATTTCAAAGGTCTCAGTGAGCTACGAGGACCAAGTTCTTGGTAACCACATCTCCCGTTGTCTGGCCTACAATAAAGCGTGCGAAAGTGCATGCGGCGTGCACGGCGCTCGTAAAGAGTTGGGTGTCCTCGTCACCAATGCTCGGATGATCGAAGTAGGAGTCACCCGTCACAATGACAATGTCGCAACTGTCCTAGTCCAGCGCATTTTCGTCGGCAAGCGAAGTGGGCAGCCAGGGTGCGGGTCCGAAGCACTTCGCCAAATAGTTACAGTAAAAAAATGTCTATTGATTGCTGCGTCATGGAAGTATTGGCCTTTTCTCTCTGAGCTCATCTGGGACTTCCATTTCCGCACCACAGTGCTTGCAGTAGATCGCATCGAGAGCGTGTTCTGCACCAGCACATACCTGACAGTTCCAGGCGAGTGTACGCGCAGCTTTTCTGGATCCTAATCTCTCCCAGAGTTTGCTGGTTATAATCGCTGTCGGCACGGCTAGGATTGAATAACCCACTAGAATACCAATCGAAGCTATAAAGCGTCCCATAGGTGTTCCAGGGACCACGTCACCGTAGCCCACTGTCGTAATCGTAACAACGGCCCAATAAATACTCATAGGAATGCTTACAAACCCATGCTCGGGCCCGTCAATAACGTATAGCAGACAACCAAAAACGACCACTGTCACCATCACCAGAGAAAAGAAGACCAGAATGGAGCGTGAGGTAGCCCGAAGAACGCCGATTATCTCAATGTATTCCTCATGCAGTTCGAAAAGGTGCAGTATCCGAAACACTCGCAACACGCGGAGTAGGCGGATGACAATGAGTGAGGAAGCTTCTGGTACAAACAGTGTGAGGAAGGTTGGCAGGATGGCTAATAAGTCGACAACACCCCAAAAGCTAATGGCGTAGGCCAAGGGGTTTCGAACGCACCACAATCGGACCAGATATTCCAAAGTAAAGACGAGTGTAAATCCGATCTCTAGCGTCCTAAATATATCACCATAGATCGCATGGTGGACGTCCATCGAGTCAAGCATTACTACCGTCACACTCGCGAGAATGGTTATGAGCAGCGCCACATCGAAAAGGTTTCCACCGCGCGTTTCTGTGCCAAAAATTACGGTTTCCACAGCGTCCCTGACAGGTCTGGCATCACTCATTTTCACTGGCTCCGAGGAGGCGGGTCAGCGTTGGCCAGACCACGTCGAGTAGTAGCGGTTGTGCTGATGCGTTCGGATGCGTTTCATCGCTCTGCATAAGTTCACTGGATAAGAAAATACTTTCAACGATAAAGGAGAGATCGATTACGTTCTCTCCATCTGCAAGCTGCTTGTAGGACTCTCGGAAGAGCGTTGTGTAGCGTCTGCCTAAATTGGGCGGTGCCTCTGCCGCTAGCAACAGTACTTTGGCACCCTGTGCTACCGATGCCTCGGTCATTGCTGCTAGATTATTTCGCATCTGCTTTATCGGGTAGGCACGCAGTCCGTCGTTACCGCCGAGTTCAATAATCACAATGCTAGGCTCGTGTTGCTCGAGTAATGAGGGTAACCTTTGCGCGCCGCCGCCCGTCGTATCACCAGAGATACTCGCATTGATAACGATAGCGCCGGGCGATTGGTTTGATAGTTTCTCGCGTAGCAGATGAACCCAGCCTTGTTCCATGTCCATGCCATAAGCTGCGCTCAGACTATCGCCTATCACAAGAACGGTTGGCGGCGGGCCAGCGGTTGCGGGGTTGGGTAATGCAGAGGCCAGGAGTATAAATCCAGCGATCAGACGATGTCGTAAGTGATGCCAGAGGTATAAATGCATGATCAAAACATCCCAGTTGATTAAGCGAGTCAGCACGGCCGAGTCCGAGTTAGAAATCCTGCGAGGGATCGACTTGGAAATCAAGCGCGGCGAAACGGCGGCTATTGTCGGTGCGTCGGGTTCTGGTAAGTCAACGTTACTTGGTCTGCTGGCCGGACTCGATGCACCGAGCTCGGGCGAAATCATGCTAGACGGCACTAATATTGTTAATTTAGATGAGGACGAGCGCGCCACGCTTCGCAGTGAGAAGGTGGGCTTCGTGTTTCAGAACTTTCAGTTACTCCCGGCGCTGACGGCATTAGAAAATGTCATGCTACCGCTTGAGTTGGCTGGGATCGGCGATGCACGCGAAAAATCGGAGGAGTTCCTATCACGCGTGGGATTGGAAGAGCGCTTTCATCATTACCCGCGAACGCTTTCGGGCGGTGAACAGCAACGCGTGGCTATTGCGCGCGCATTCGCTTCACAACCTCTCATCTTGTTTGCCGATGAGCCTACAGGGAATTTAGACACGACCACGGGTGCAACGGTCGTTGAACTGCTGTTTGGCCTCAACAAAGAAGAGGGTACTACCCTCGTTCTGGTCACTCACGACAACACCCTTGCAGCTCGTTGCCAGCGAAGGTTCACCATGACGGCGGGTCATCTCGAAGAGGCCTCATGAAGTCGCCGTTGGATGCTTCAATTCGATTATTAATCCGTGACTGGCGCGGTGGCGAGTTAGGGGTGTTGTTCAGTGCATTGCTCCTTGCGGTATCGGTCGTCGTTGCGATCAGTGGCTTCGTCAACCGACTGCAATACAACCTCGAGCGCGAATCTGCCAGCTTTTTAGCAGCAGATCTGGTGGTGTCGAGTTCAAACCCCATACCGGCATCCTGGATGGATGAAGTAAGCGCCTACGGTTTAGCGCAGGGCGAAACCATCACCTTCTCATCCATGGTGATCTCGGCGGACGACGAGATGTTTCTCGCTTCCGTTAAAGCCGTGGGCGGTGCATATCCGCTGCGTGGTGCATTGTCTGTCGACACGGGCTTGTCTCAAGTGTCGACTGACAACCCCGAACCCGGGACAGTTTTTCTGGCACCGAGGCTCGTTCAACAATTGTCAGCCTCTATAGGCGATGAGGTCTACGTAGGCGACGCAACGTTAACCGTTGCTGGCACGTTATTGAGTGAGCCCGACTCGACCACTGGTTTTTTTGGCTACGGCCCTCGCCTCGTCATGAACGCAGCGAATCTCGACGAGACAGGGGTATTGCAACCGGGTAGTCGAGTGACCTACCGATTGTTAGTCGCGGGTGAGTCAGATGATTTAACCGGTTTTAAAGAGTGGGTTGAGCCGCAGCTGGTGCAGGGGCAGCGACTGTCGAGTGTCGATGAGTCGCAGCCAGGTATTGGCGCCACGCTGGAGCGCGCACGGGGCTTTTTACTCCTCGCAGGCAGTCTTGGTGTCATGCTTGCAGCCGCAGCGATACTGGTCGCTGCGCGCCAGTTCGGTGAAAGACACACCGATCAGGTCGCGGTAATGAAAAGCTTGGGCGCCACGCGGGCAACAATCCGTCAGCTTTATGCATTCAGTCTGGCCTGGTTGGGTTTGATTTCAATGGGGCTGGGGAGTGGGATTGGCTGGCTAGCTCAAAGCGCAATGTTTAATGCACTTGCCGGGCAACTTCCCAGCGAGATAACCCGTATTGGTATTACCCCGTACATCACGGGCGCCATCACCGCCTTTGTTTGCATTGGTTTTTTTGCATGGCCACCGCTGGCGCGCCTAGGTGGTGTATCGCCATTGAGGGTGATTCGCCGCGAAGAGACCATAGCGGACGCCACTCGCTCCAGCGATCTGGTGCTGGGAACCGCTTCCCTAGGGCTGTTGATGCTCTGGTATAGCAGCGATTGGAAATTGACAGGTGCGCTTATCGGCTCAATAGCGATTACCGTTGGACTTGGGTTCTTTGTCGCTCAGACCTTATTAAAGGGCAGTCGGCAGGTCGGGAGCAGTGCCGGCAGTGTCTGGCGACTTGCTCTGGCTGGCATGCACCGACGGGGAACCTCCAGTGCCTTTCAAGTCGTGATTTTTGGGATAGCCATTATGCTGTTGCTGGTACTCACAGCAGTAAGAACCAGCCTGCTCGATCAGTGGCGACTCCAGATTCCCGAGGGAACACCGAATCACTTTATCCTCAACGTTGCTCCAAGCGACGAGTCATCACTTCTCACCTTTTTTGCTGAAAGAGACATTGAAGTTGGCGAGCTGTATCCCGCGGCAAGAGGTCGAGTTATGGCGGTGAACGGCCAGCCTCTGCCGGATTGGGATCGATTTGAAGAGGGTGCGCGTCAGCGGGAGGCTAATTTTACTTCCACGGACACGGCTCCTGAGGGGAATAAAATTGTTTCGGGCGCCTGGTGGGAGGTCGGAACGGAGCAATCGTTGGTATCGCTCGAAGACGGCTTTGCTGAGGACATTGGTGCGAAGGTGGGCGACTTGCTCACACTGAGAATCGCTGCCGACGAGTTTTCTGTCGAAGTGGCCAGTATCCGCGAAGTGAACTGGGAGTCGATGCAGCCCAATTTCTTCGTAATTTTCCCTGATAAGTTATTGGAGCGATTTCCCAATACCTTGTTCACCAGCTTTTATCTTGAACCGGATGAAAAGTACCGTGTGGGCGAGCTTCTCGATGTCATGCCAACGCTCACCATTATTGAGCTCGACGTTGCCATTCAGGAAATAAAGACGATCATTGACCAGGTGAGCCAGGCCATCGAGCTTGTGCTGCTCATCATATTGGTGGCGGGAGCGTTGGTTCTCATTGCGGGAGTTAGCTCGAGTGTCGATGAACGATTGCACGAGAGTGCCATTCTGAGGGCGCTGGGTGCAGGCCGGGGAACGCTGTTGGGGGCGATCGCCATCGAGTTTGCGACCATGGGGTCACTGGCTGGCATTCTCGCCATTCTGGGATCAGAGACCGCCGGATGGGTGCTGCAGACCCAAATGCTGGATCTGGAGTATCAGATCCAGTGGGTGCTGTGGCCGATGGGTATCGCGCTCGGCGCCGTGATTATCGGATCGTTGGGCACCTACGCGTGCCGCCGCGTCGTTTCTGTACCGCCGCTGCAGGTGTTGCGAGAGCTGTAAGCGCTCTCGCAGCGGCAATCTTAATATCGCAACTCACAAGCTAGCTTGAGGTTCTGTCGAGAACTTTCCTTAACCGAGTAGGTGACGGACGGCGTCTCGCTCCTCGCTCAGTTCTTGAGCGGTCGTATCCATTTTTCTGCGACTAAAGTCATTTACCTCGGCGCCATCGATAACGGAATAAACACCTCCCGCACACGTGCAAGGGAATGAGTAAATCAGCCCCTCGGGAACGCCATAGGCACCGGTCGACAAAATGCCCATCGAAGTCCAGTCGTTATCCGCCGAGCCCAGTGCCCAGGTACGCATGTGGTCGATCGCCGCATTCGCCGCTGACGCCGCAGAGGATGCGCCTCGGGCTTTGATAATGGCTGCGCCTCGCTGTTGCACGGTCGGAATAAAGTCGTTTTCGTACCAGTCTTGACTCACAAGCTCGATCGCTGACTGCCCCTTGATACGCGTATTAAAGAGGTCGGGGTATTGTGTGGCGGAGTGGTTGCCCCAGATGGTCATGTTACTGACGTCCGTGGTTACAACACCGGTTTTCTGAGCAATCTGCGTAATAGCGCGGTTGTGATCCAAGCGCGTCATCGCCGTAAACTGGGTGCGCGCGATATCGGGTGCGTTGTGCATGGCGATCAACGCATTAGTGTTCGCTGGATTACCTACCACAAGTACCTTGATGTCTCTGCTCGCCACTGCATTCATCGCCTTACCTTGAGCTGAGAAAATGGCGGCGTTGGCTTCAAGTAGGTCTTTGCGCTCCATTCCCGGACCGCGAGGGCGCGCGCCAACCAGAAGCGCATAGTCACTGTCTGCAAACGCGATATTCGGGTCATCGCTACAAGTGATACCTGCGAGGAGAGGGAAAGCACAATCATCCAACTCCATTCGCACACCCTCGAGCACATCGAGCGCCGGTGTGATGTCGAGGAGGTTTAACTTCACCGGTTGGTCGTTACCAAGCATCGCGCCGGAAGCGATACGGAACAGAAGTGCGTAACCAATTTGACCGGCTGCGCCAGTAACTGTGACCGTAACGGGTGTTTTCATGGGTTTCTCCTCAATGGGGGTGGTGAGTGTCTGGTTGGACAACAATTCGACGCGGATTTTCATCCTCTCGCACACAAACTGCAAGTGAGTTTTCCGCAGGTATGCCCTCTATTCAGACGGTTAATTTTGATTCGTCCAGTAGGTGCCTCTATCATCGCGTTTTTCATTGCGTGGTCAGTGCATGAGCCATTCGTCAGATACGGTCGAGAAGTTCGTTCCCGAGACATCTCGGCAAACAGCCGTGGATAGCCGAAAGTCGTCCTACAATCACAACAAGCTGCGTAAGCGTTTGCGACGACTCACAGGGCAGGCGATAGCCGACTACAACATGATTGAGGAGGGTGATCGGGTCATGGTCTGCCTATCAGGTGGCAAAGACTCCTACACCATGCTCGATATCTTGTTGCACCTTCAGCGCAGCGCACCTATCCAATTCGAGATTATCGCCGTCAACCTCGATCAGAAGCAGCCTGGCTTTCCTGAACATGTATTACCTGAGTATCTGGAGTCACTGGGCGTTGCCTACTATGTCTTGGAGCGAGATACCTACAGTGTGGTGCGCTCGGTCATTCCCGAGGGGAAAACAACCTGTGGACTGTGCAGTCGGCTTCGGCGAGGGACGCTGTATGGTTTTGCCGAGGAAATTGGGGCCCAGAAAATAGCGCTAGGGCATCACCGCGACGATATCGTTGAGACCCTGTTCTTAAACCTTTTCTTCGGCGGCAAGTTGAAAGCCATGCCCCCGAAGCTGCTTAGCGATGACAAGAAGAATGTTGTCATCAGGCCGCTCGCGTACTGCAAAGAAAGCGATATTGAGGCCTACGCCAATCAAGAAGACTTTCCGATTATCCCCTGCAACTTGTGTGGTTCACAGGAAAACCTCCAGCGAGTGGAGGTAAAGCGGATGCTTCGCGACTGGGAAAAGCAGTATCCGGGACGCACCGAAACAATTTTCAAGTCATTGGCGAATGTCTCGCCATCACAGTTGGCCGATCGCGAGTTGTTCGATTTTGAGTCGTTAGTGGTGCAGCGTGACGACAGCCAGGAAGCCGAGTTGCCACTCATTAAAACGGTGTCGTTGTGACCACGGCGCTGCTCGAAGCTCGTGATCTATCGATTCACAAGGGACTGAGGCAACTGCTCAAGGATGTCACCTTGTGTATAGAGCCTGGCGATCTCTGGCAGCTGGCGGGTGGAAACGGTATTGGTAAGACGTCGCTTCTGCGATCTTTCGCGCGCCTAGCCAGCATCGAGGTCTATGGCGACCTCTCACGATGTGACGACGTCCTCTATATCGGCCACTCTGCGGCCTTAAAAGGCGCAATGACTCCCCGTCAGAACCTAAAGTATCACCCGTCGGGGCTATGCACGCCCACAGATACCGAGATTGATGAGGCGCTCGCCGCCGTTGGTCTCGCCGGCTATGAAAATGCGCTGACGGCTCGTCTATCGGCCGGACAGAAGCGTCGAGTGGCGTTGGCACGTCTGTTCCTTCCCTCGGGCCGACTGTGGTTGCTCGATGAGCCCTTTACCGCACTCGATGTGGCAGGTGTGGCGGTCCTGGAGCAACGTTTTCAGGCGCATGCGCAAGCCGGTGGTGCCGTCGTATTTACGAGTCATCAGTCTGCCGAATTGGGTGGCTTGCTAAGCGTGTTGGACTTGGAGCAATTTCGCGGTGACTGAGGCGAGAGATATCGACATTTTGCACTACTGTCGCAGTCAAACGGTCCGACACCTGATACTGATTTTGCGATCACCGAGTGAGATGATCAACCCGCTAGTGTTTTTCTTGCTCGTTATCGTTTTATTCCCGCTAGGCCTCGGGCCTGATCCAAAGCAGCTCTCCATTCTTGCACCCGGGATACTGTGGGTAGTGGCGTTGCTCTCCAACTTAATGATTTGTATGCGCCTTTTTGTAGATGACCTAGAGGACGGCAGCCTCGAACAGCTCGCGATGGCGCGTGTTCCACTATCGGTTGCGGTCTTACCGCAACTTACGGCGTCTTGGTTGGCTAGCGGCTTGCTCCTGAGTTTGGTATCGCCCCTCTTCGGATTGATGTTAGGCCTTCCACTCGACGTTGCGCCTGTGCTGGTCGCCAGTCTGCTGATGGGTACCGCCATCATGTTGCTACTGGGCGCTGTGGGGGCTGCGCTGACTGTCGGGGTACAGCGAGGTGGCATCCTGTTAGCGCTTCTCATTTTGCCCCTATACGTCCCCGTACTCATCGCAGGCACACGTTCGTTGAACGAGGCTTTGCACGGAGGAGATCCTACGGTCGCGCTCGCATTGCTGGGCGCTGGTGTTACGGGTGGGTTACTGTTGGCGCCATTGGCCATCGCCGCGGGTGTTCGGGTCTCTCTACAGCTGTGATCCGTTCGCAAAGCGGGGTGGCAACCCCCAGTTTTCTCGTTTACCGGATATACTTCTGACATGTGGCGCATAATTCATCAATTTGGCTCCCCTCCGTGGGTTTACCGTTTCTGCGACAGGGTCATTCCGTGGTTGTTTCCTATCACGGTACTAGCGCTGCTCGCGGGCAGTGTCTGGGGCCTTTTGTTCGCGCCAACCGACTATAAGCAAGGCGACTCTTACCGAATTATCTATATTCATGTTCCAGCTGCTGTTGTCGCGCTAGCTGGATATTATGTGATGGCGCTTGCTGGCTTGGTTAGTCTGGTATGGCGGATAAAGCTGGCTGATACGGCCATGCGAGCCGCCGCGCCTATTGGCGCCGCCTATACGGCGATTGCTCTGATTACTGGAGCGATCTGGGGCAAACTAACCTGGGGCGCTTGGTGGGTTTGGGATGCGCGAATCACTTCGATGTTGATTCTCTTCTTCCTCTACGCGGGCGTTATCGCGTTGTTTGAGGCGTACGAGAACAAAACCGTTGCGGCACGAGCCTGTGCCATCCTTAGCTTGGTTGGCACGGTCAACATCCCTATCATCTACAAGTCGGTTGATTGGTGGTATTCACTCCATCAGCCAGCCTCGATTAAGTTCACGGAGAGTTCGGCGATTGATGCATCGATGCTTTATCCGCTGCTAGGCATGATCATAACGTTCTATGCGCTGTTTGCTCTATTGATGATGTTGTATTTGAAACGTTCATTGACCGAGGACTACGCGCGGTCTGCTTGGCTCCATAAGAGGTTAACGGCTTAAAATGTATTTTGACTCAGTAGCGGATGCGTTGGCCATGGGTGGTCATGGTGCGTTCGTCTGGGGTGCCTACGGCATCACCTTCCTGATTATTTTTTTTGTGCTGCTGCGTCCTGTAATGTCCACACGTAGGCTTAATGCGGGTATTCGAGAGGAAGCGCTGAGAAAACGAAGTGCAAAGGGTGCACAAGGGAACGCGAGTTAATCGTGCATCCAAAACGAAAACAGCGTCTCATCGTCGCCGCGGTCATCGTCGCCCTATCCAGCGCGACCATTGGCCTAATTACCTATGCACTTCGAGGCAACATCAACCTTTTTTACTCTCCGTCAGAAGTTGCCGCAGGCGAGGCGCCGATTGATCGTCAGATTCGTGTTGGCGGTATGGTCGTCGAGGGAAGTATTGAACGGGCCAGCGATCGTCTGGAGACACGCTTTGATGTGACTGACTTTGTTCACTCAGTCACCGTAACCTACAATGGCATCTTGCCTGACCTCTTTGCAGAGGGAGAAGGAGTGGTTGCGACTGGTAAACTTGGAGCCAATGGTGTTGTTACCGCCAGCGAAGTATTAGCGAAGCACGATGAAAACTACATGCCGCCAGAAGTAGCCGAAGCGCTAGAAAAGGCCAACGCGCAAGGAGGTATGCAGTGATACCTGAAGCGGGGCAGATCGCGCTTATCATCGCACTGTGCTTGTCGGTACTGCTGGGTACCGTCCCGATGGTTGGGGCGTGGCGAGGGCAGCGATGGGCAATGAATTTGGCGCCCAGTCTCGCTGCAGGCGTCTTCCTTTTTCTCTCGATCGCCTTTGCCTGCTTAACGATCGTTTTTCTTCAGGATGATTTTTCGGTCAAGATTGTCGCAAGCAACTCCAATTCCCTCCTGCCGCAAATGTACAAGTTTTCTGCTGTCTGGGGTAACCACGAAGGTTCCCTGCTTTTGTGGGTCTGGATCTTGGGAGCCTGGTCGTTGGCGGTCGCTATTGCCAGCAGCGGTCTTCCGCTTCTGGTGTTGTCACGTGTCCTCTCGGTCCTTGGACTCATCGGTGCGGGGTTTATAGCTTTTTCATTATTCACTTCTAATCCCTTCGAGCGCTTGTTGCCAGCAGTTGCTGCTGAGGGCAATGATCTTAATCCGCTACTGCAGGATCCGGGGCTGATCATTCACCCACCTTTGCTCTACATGGGGTACGTCGGGCTGGCAGTGCCCTTTGCTTTTGCTGTCGCGGCACTGATAGGAGGTCGGCTTGACGCCTCGTGGGCTAAATGGTCCCGACCCTGGACCAACGTTGCATGGGCATTCCTGACCCTCGGGATTATGTTGGGTAGCTGGTGGGCTTATTACGAGCTTGGTTGGGGCGGTTGGTGGTTCTGGGATCCGGTTGAAAATGCATCCTTCATGCCATGGTTGGTGGGTACGGCACTGATTCATAGCTTAGCGGTGACAGAAAAGCGAGGCCTATTTAGATCGTGGACCGTGTTACTGGCGATTGCTGCTTTCTCGCTCTCTCTCCTAGGAACGTTCCTTGTTCGTTCCGGGGTGCTCACCTCGGTACACGCCTTCGCTGCTGACCCAGAGCGTGGCTTATTCATTTTGATTTTCCTTGTCCTGGTGGTCGGTGGATCGCTTACGCTTTACGCCTTCAGAGCCCCAACGGTGGCGAGCCCGATCAGTTACGAACTCGAGTCGCGCGAATCGCTCCTACTTGCAAACAACCTTATCTTTGCTGTGTCAGCTATTGTTGTCTTGTTAGGCACATTGTTCCCGCTACTTATGGACGCGCTGGGGCAGGGTAAATACTCCGTAGGGCCGCCATACTTCAACGCGGTCTTTGTGCCAGCTATGGCGCTACTGGCACCCTTTATGGCAGTAGGACCGATTTCCCGCTGGAAGCAGGACAGTAGTAAGCGATGGCTGAGTGAATTGGGTTTGCCGGCAGTCGTCTGTGCTTTGGTTGCTATAGTTGCGCCCCTCTTGGGTGTGGGCGAAGTGAACCTCTGGGCGTCTTTGTCAGTTCTTCTAGCAGCTTGGTTGGTGCTCGGTCTTGTGCGAGATTTGCAATTGCGTATGCGTGGCGTCAACTCGAGGTCGGCTGTATTTGCGCGCTTGACGCCCTCTTACTTGGGAATGTTTATGGCGCATTCTGGCTTTGCTTTGACCCTTATTGGCGCGACATTTGTGACCCAGTTTAGTGCTGAACGGGACTTGCGCATGGAGATTGGAGATACCGTAACACTGAATGGCTACGCCTTTACGCTCGACGACCTCACCGTCGTCGAGGGACCAAATTATGTGGCCGATCGTGGCATTTTTTCAGTGTTGCTTGATGAGCAGTCGTTTACGACGTTGATGCCCGAGAAAAGACGCTATGTTGCCAGCGGTCAGATCATGACTGAGGCGGCTATCGATGCAGGTGCTATGCGTGATCTTTACATCGCTCTTGGCGAGCCATTGGGTGGTGGTGCGTGGTCGGTTCGTGTGCAACACAAGCCACTCATTCGCTGGATATGGTTTGGTGCACTCATGATTGGTTTCGGCGGGTTGACCACCAGTTTCGATCGTCGGTACCGCCGCGTCCATCGCTCCCAGCAGCTTCAAGGAGTTGAGGGTGCAGCCGCTTAAGCGCTTTCTTCCGTTAGCCGCATTCTTACTGCTGGTGGTGCTGTTGGTGCGGGGGTTGTCGCTCGATCCTACCGAGCTTCCATCTGCACGCTTGGGTGACTCACTGCCAGACTTCGACCTTCCTGTCTTGGGCGAAACTGCCTCGCGTCAAGCTAAGGATTGGAAGGGTGAGGCAGCGCTGATCAACGTATGGGCAACTTGGTGTTTTTCTTGCCGTGTTGAACACCCGTTTCTGCTCGAGTTGGCTGAGAAAGGGGTCACTATTTATGGGTTGAATTACAAAGACGACCCGCAAAAGGCCCTCGTCTGGCTCGATGATCTGGGTAATCCCTACGCTGAAACGGTGGTCGATAAAGATGGGTGGTTTGGTTTGGATTTGGGTGTCTATGGTGCGCCTGAAACTTATGTGATTGATGTATCGGGTGTCGTACGCCACCGTCATGTGGGTGTGGTCAACGAACAGGTTTGGAGTGAGCACCTCGCGCCATATTTTGAAGCGATACCATTAGTTGGAGGGTCAGATTAGTGATTCGCATATTACTTTCTTTTTTGATGCTTTGGTCCGCTCAATCGCTTGCCGTCATTGAAACTTATGAGTTCAGCTCTACAGATCTGGAACTACGATATAAGGCCCTGAGTCAAGAGCTTCGATGTCCCAAATGCCAAAATCAGAATATCGCTGATTCAAACGCTCCGATCTCCCGAGACCTGCGCGCAATAGTGCACGAGCAGCTAGAAGCTGGGGCCACTGATGAAGAAATCATCGACTTCCTCGTAGACCGATATGGCGAATTTGTTCGATACCGACCGGGCTTGGATTCGAACACGTTGTGGTTATGGTCGGCGCCGATAATGCTTTTAGTCATGGCGGTGGCTGTTGTGGTGACCCAGATACGAAAAGACAGAGATGGTCAGACGATCTCCTCTAATGCAGAACGGGCAAACAAGCTGAGAGAGAAGTTCGACGGTGATTCCTAGTGAATGACCTCCTTCCGATAGCAGCAGGACTGTGCATCATCGCTGCGGCGTTCCTGACGATATTGCCTGTGTTTTGGACGCGGCAACTTGAGGGTGATTCTGTTGATGATTGGCTAGCTGTTCGTAAAACGGAAATAGACGATCACGAATTGTTAAGTGATGCGCAAGTGCGAGTATGGGACGACAAGGACAGCCAGCAAGCGGCTCAAATGGTTGAGGGAGGGGCTTACAGCTGGCGCTACCAAATCTATTTAGTCATTGCGTTGATTGCCGCCACCTCGTTGATCTACGATCGGCTCGGTGCTTATGAAGATGTTCAAATTACCCGTGCCATCGAAGATCTTGGTGCCGTTTCGCCCGAGCAAATCACCGAGCTTGTGGCGCGAATTGAACAGCGTTCTAATGAACGTCCAAAGAATCTTGATTATCGGTCGCTTTTGGGCGAGTACTACATTTCTATCGGGCGTGCGTCTGAGGCGCTTGAAAACTTTGAAGCGATTCTGGAGGAGACTCCTGAGGCGCCTGATGTCTTAGGGCGGGCGGCGCAAGCAGAGTTTATTGTTAGCGGGCAGACATTAAATGCCCGCGTACGGGAGCGCGCTAACAGAGCCCTCGCGTCTGATCCAAGACAAAAATCTGCGCTTGCAACTTTGGCTATGGGCGAGTTTGGTCAGGGTAATTACATTCAAGCCATTGGTTACATGCGGGTGCTTCGAGATTTGGAGGTCCCAGGGTCTGAAGCTCATGAGTTGATGAATAGTGCGATTGCGGAGTCCGAATCCCGCCTCGCCGAGGCGAGTATCAAACAAGCGGCTCCGTCTGATATGGCACCGGCTGACATGACCACCGGCGTGACCGTTATTATCACGCTCGACGAGACTGTAGACGCCCTGGCTTATAGCGGTCTTACAGTCTTTGTCATCGCGCGGCCCGCGGGAAGTCAGGTGCGTATGCCAACGGCCGTGAGTCGTAATGCCATCGGTGATTGGCCGTTGACAGTGAAACTTAGCGATGACAACAGCATGGCTGGTCAATTGCTATCAGCATTGAGTGCTGTTGACCTGGAGGTGCAAGTATCTCGAAACGGACAGCCAGGGTTGGCGAATGCTGTGCTGCATGGGTCTGCTAGTAATGTGACGTTGAGCAATGGAGCTAAAACCGTTGTGACACTGAGACACTGAAGCCTTTCGGCCTAATTAGATCGATTTACATATAGTGTTGGGATTCCTTTCTGGGTACACTACATCTGGTGTTTTGAATGGGATATTGGTGGCAGTTGCGCCGCTAGAGACTTAATGCGCCTAAAGTCTATTTCACTCTCCGGGTTCAAGTCGTTTGTGGACCCAACCAAGGTCACATTGCCGAGCAACATGTGCGCAGTGGTGGGCCCTAACGGCTGTGGAAAGTCGAATATCATTGACGCCGTTCGTTGGGTCATGGGGGAGAGCTCTGCAAAGACACTCCGCGGAGAGTCAATGAGCGACGTCATCTTTAACGGTACCACGCATCGACAGCCGGTTGGACAAGCATCCATAGAGCTCTTGTTTGATAATTCGGCGGGTAAGGTCGGAGGCGAGTATGCCGCCTACAGCGAAATTGCGGTGAGGCGTCTGGTTACGCGTGAGGGCACGTCAGATTACTTTCTGAACGGAAATAAGTGTCGGCGTCGGGACATTACTGACCTCTTTTTAGGTACCGGTCTAGGGCCCCGCAGCTACGCCATCATTGAGCAGGGCATGATTTCGCGCCTGATTGAGTCAAAACCTGAGGATCTCCGGGTTTACATCGAAGAAGCGGCAGGAATCTCTAAGTACAAAGAGCGACGTCGAGAAACTGAGAACCGTATACAGCGCACGTTGGATAATCTGGATCGCTTAACTGATCTTCGCGAGGAGTTAGAGCGAAATCTTACCCATTTAATACGCCAAGCAAAGTCGGCAGAGCGTTACGCCGAATATAAAGCCGAGGAGCGAGAGCTAAAAGCGCAGCTGTTGGCACTTCAACGACGAGTACAGGCAGGCGTCGCGGCACGGGCACAGAGGGAAATAGATGACTTTATTACGGAACGAGAGCGTCACCAGGTTCAGGTGTCATCCTGTGTTTCTGAGATTGAGTCGCTACGTCAGCAGATGACAGATGCCAATGCGGACGCGAATCAGTTGCAGGGGGTTTTTTACTCTCTCGGCAGTGAAGTCAGTCGAATCGAACAGGCCATAAATTTTGCGAAGCAGCGTCGTGAGACCTTAGCTCGTGACCTCGAGCAGACGTTGGAGGGCAAGCAGCGAGAGTTGAGTCTGGTTGATTCAGATAGCCAGCGCTTGATTGAGCTGGCGCAGGCGTTAGCCTCGATCGAACCGACGCTGACCCGCGAGCGTGAAGAGGTTGAGCGAGGCGATCGGGCACTGGCGGAAGCAGAGAAAATCGCAGCGACAGCCGATGGCGAGTGGGACCGTTTTACCCAACGGGCGGCAGTTCCCAAGCAACAAGTGGAGGTACAGCAAGGGCGTCAAGGTAATGCAGAGAGGAACTTAGTCGCGCTTAACGATCGCCTCGCTCGAATCAAAGCTGAATTAGCTGGTTTGAGTGAATTGGTTGATGAAACAGATCTGGACACCGTCAGCGGTGAGTTAGCCGATACCGAGCAGGCAGTGGGCAGGCACAGGACTGCCTTGGACTCGTTAAAAAAAACGCTGCAATCCTCCAGATCAGAACTTGAGGCATTGAGGCAGAAGCAGGACGAGCTCCGCCGGGAAATACAGGCGTTGATGGGTCAACGAGCCTCTCTTGAGGCACTGCAGTCCGATGCACAAGCGCGCTCTCTAGGCGGCTCCGTGATCAATTGGCTAGATAATCATGGCATAGCGCAATCGACTCCGCTCGTCGACGCTATTATCGTTGATGAGGGTTTTGAGGTGGCGGCTGACGTGGTGTTGGGTGATTGGTTGGTCGCACTGCAGGCAGAACTGACATCTTTAAGTTCTTGTAACGATGCACCGCCGGCGGGTTTGACCTTGGTTGATGAAGAGCCCGGCGAGAGATCGGCCGATCCGCTACTGCTATCGCACTACGTTCAATTGCCTTCAGGTTTAAAGCATCTGGTGTCCGGTGTACGTGTCGCAGAGGATTGGCGGGCTGCTTTGGTCGCGCGTGCCGGTCTCTCAGTCGATGAGTCGATTATTTCAAAAGATGGTCTCTGGGTTGCCCAGCATTGGATGCGCTCTGCAGGTGAAGCCGACGCGGAAGAGGGGATTATTGCTCGGCAGTCTCAGCTTAATGCGGTGATTGAGGCTTTGGAGGTCGCCTCGCGCGCACTTGATGAGACTGATGATCGCATCGGGGCTCTGCGGGAGAAGCGAACAGAGACTGAGCGAACAATTGATGTGGAGCAAGAGGCGTTGCAGAGTGCGCAGCAAACCCTGAGCCAACTTGATACGCAGCGACGAGCACTCATCGCCGAACGAGAGCAACGACAGAATCGTGAGGCGCAGTTGCGTCAGGATTTGACCGACGCAGAAAAACTAGCCTCAGAAGAACAGTCAGTGATCGAGGAGGCAAATCAGATGCTAAACCGTGCTCGGCATCAGGTCGAGTCTGATGAGGGCATGCGAGAGGCGCTGGAAACAAAACGAACGCAGGCGAGAGAGCAAGTTCGTCAATGTCGGCAGGAAAAACAGCAGGCAGATGTCGCGCTCAATCGCAGCGAAGTTCGGCATCGGGAGTTATTGACGCAACACGAGGCGCTCTCCCGATCCATTGAGCGTGCGCGAGGGCAGGTGACTAGCTATGAGCAACGAGAGGCGTCTATCCGAGGAGAGATGCCAACGGCAGAGAATCCCGATCTCGCTGCTCAGCAGGAATTGAGAGGACTTCTTGAGCGCAGACTGACGGTGGAGTCGCAGCTGACCCAAGCACGACAGGGTTTGTCAGAGCTGGAGTCTGCGCTTCGCAGCAAAGAGCAATCTCGAATGGAAGCCGAGCAAGCGGTGGCCGGTGTGCAGACTCGCAGCGAGGGGGCTCGTCTTAAGTTGGCAGAGACTGGGGTTCGAGTTGAGCAAATTGATACGGCGCTTGCTGAGTTGGAGGTCACGTTCAAGGAAGTGGAAGATAGCTTGCCGGACGACGCTGAAGAAACAGAGTGGCAAGTCCGTGTAGAACGAGTTACTGCGCGAATTCATCGGCTCGGCCCCATCAATCTCGCTGCGATTGAAGAGACATCTCGTGCTGAGGAGCGCAAGGAGTATCTGGATGCTCAGGACGATGATCTGAGGACCGCACTTGAAACGTTACAGAATGCGATCAAGAAGATCGATAAAGAGACGCGCAGTCGCTTCAAGGATACTTTTGATACAGTCAATTCTGGCTTTGCCGAGTTGTTCCCGAAAGTATTTGGAGGCGGAACGGCTCGCCTGGAGATGACGGGCGACGATTTGCTGGACACAGGTGTAGCCATCATGGCGCGGCCCCCCGGCAAGAAAAACAGCACCATTCACCTTCTGTCCGGCGGTGAGAAGGCGATGACAGCAATAGCCTTGGTCTTCTCGATATTTCAGTTAACACCTGCGCCTTTTTGTATGCTCGATGAGGTCGACGCACCTCTCGACGATGCGAATGTGGGACGGTACGCGCGCCTAGTCTCTGAAATGTCGAGGAAGGTGCAGTTTGTCTTCATTACACACAATAAAATCACTATGGAAGCGGCCGAGCAGCTAATGGGCGTTACCATGCACGAGCCAGGCGTTTCGAGATTGGTTACGGTCGATATTGAGGAAGCAGCGAAGTTGGCAGCAAGTTAGGGGAATAGGTAATGCCTGACCTTTTTCAGACGTTAACCACCGAAACCACGATCGCCACCCTAATCATTTTTGGGTTGGTAATAGCCCTTGTAGTCAATACCCGTCGAAAGCGACGTAATGGCTACAAGATGAATGCACGTGTCGTTCGGGATGATACGCCGGTTCGTGATCCACACGATCGAACCTCCAGAGAGCTACCAAATGGCGGGGCCAGAGTGGTCAGTCGTCAAGAACCAACATTTGGCGACTATTTTTCCGAGGCAGACTTAGATGTCGCAGAAGCCGATTCATCTGAACTCGACATGCACTTTACTGGCGTCATGGATGCCAACGTACGCGATGATCCTGCTCTGGTCGAAGCGGCATTCGCTGGTAGCGATCGGTCTAAAACTCCAGTAGGCACGGATTCAGACGTATCGATTGATCCGGGAACCATGGACTGGCTGGATGAAATTGAGTCGGTTCCGACCAGCCAGGCGCAATCTGCGCGACTGCCCAGACACGAAGACACCAGGGTTTACTCGCTTAGTGTGATTGCCCGCGTTGATCAGGGCTTTGCTGGCGACGACATACTTCGTGTGTTGTTGGGTTGCGGCCTGCGCTTTGGTGATATGGACTTTTTTCACCTAAGCGAAGTTCAGGACGGCACGCCTACCATTCAGTTCAGCGTAGCAAATATGATGCAGCCCGGTATCTTTGATCTTGAGAACATGGAAGAACTCTCGACTCAAGGCCTCATGTTTTTCCTGACGCTTCCCGGTCCTCATGATATGGCGAGGGCATTCGATCTGATGCTTGAAACGGCCCATACCATTGCAAACAGTTTGGGTGGCGATGTGTATGATGAAACCCGCAGCGTGATGACTAAGCAGTACGAAGATTCTCTGCGGCAATCAATTCGCGAGTACGAAAATAAGTGGCGTGCTGAGACCTCGCAATGAGTTCAACTGAGAACGAGATTAACGAGCTGAGGGAGCTCCTCGATCGGTGGTCTCTGGCCTATCACAGAGACGATAATCCCCTGGCCAGTGATGTGGAGTACGACCGTGAATTGCGTCGGCTTCGTGAATTGGAGAAGGCGCATCCGCTATTAATATCGCCCACATCGCCCACCCAAAGGGTTGGCGATAAACCTCTTGATCAATTTACTAGTGTGCGTCACAAGCTGCCCATGTTGAGCCTTGATAATGCGTTTAGTGGGGAAGACCTTGCGGCTTTTGAGGAGCGCAATGCCAACAAACTCGGATTAAGTATTCTGACGTTTTGTTGCGAACCCAAGCTCGATGGCGTTGCCATGAGCCTGCTTTACGAGGATGGCATTTTTGTCCGGGCTGCCACACGCGGTGACGGCACTACTGGAGAAGATATTACTCACAACGCTAGGACGATGGAGACCGTACCATTGCGATTACAGGGTAGCGACTATCCTGCAATGCTCGAGGTGCGAGGCGAAGTGGTTATTCCTAGAGCTGCTTTTGAGAGGATGAATGAAAAGCAGGCGAGCTTGGGGGAGTCCGTTTTCCAGAATCCGCGCAATGCTGCTGCTGGCAGTTTACGACAGCTTGATCCGCGGATTACGGCCACGCGGCCACTGGTATTCATGGCGTATTCGGTCGGGCATTGTGAGGGTGGAAGGTTACCAGAATCACACAGTGGAACGTTGTGCTATTTAAGTCAGATTGGTTTCAAAACCTCGGAGCTGACGAAGGTCGTTAAGGGTTGGCAGGCTGCAGAGGCATTCGTGGAGCGCATTCTTGAGCAGCGTGATCAGATAGAGGTTGATATTGATGGGGTTGTCATCAAAGTAAATGACTTCGAGCAGCAATCGGCGCTTGGTTTTGTGGCACGCGCACCGCGGTGGGCGATAGCACGAAAGTTTCCTGCACAAGAAGAGGTCACCGAACTTCTTGGTGTGGACTTCCAAGTGGGCAGGACTGGTGCGATTACTCCAGTAGCGCGACTGCGACCGGTTTTCGTTGGGGGTGTGACGGTTAGTAATGCCACGCTTCACAACGCTGATGAAATCGCCAGACTCGACGTTCGTATAGGTGACCAGGTCATCGTGCGGAGAGCGGGCGATGTGATACCCCAAATCGTCAAGGCTTTAGATGAACGAAGAGAGGACAAATTACCCAAAGTGGTATTCCCCGACACGTGTCCCGATTGCAGTGCTACTTTGACGCGAGACCTTGATGAGGCTGCCGTCCGATGCGAAAACAGCCTTGCTTGCCCGGCGCAGCAAAGGGCGGCACTTGAGCATTTTGTGTCCCGTAAAGCCATGGATATTGATGGCGTCGGTGAAAAGCTTTTGTATCAGCTATTTGATCAAGGTCTGGTGTCTGACATTGCGGATTTGTATGGCTTAGCGGTCGAACAGCTCGCATCGCTGGATCGCATGGGACATAAATCAGCGGTGAAGGCGATTGAGGCCATTGAGGGCAGCAAAACGACAGAGTTATCACGATTCTTATACGCCTTGGGCATTCGTGAGGTCGGTGAGGCGACTGCTCGGGCGCTGGCGAATCACTTTGTTGATCTGGAAATGATCATGGCGGCGTCGCCTGGATCACTCGAGGAAGTAAATGATATTGGTCCTGTGGTCGCATCCCATATCCATCGCTTCTTCACGAAGGAACTGAACAGACGATTGGTCAGTCGGCTCATAGATGCGGGCATCACATGGTCTAAACCTGAAAAGCAGATAGCGGTGAAGGCTCTGTTGACGGGGCAGATCTGGGTGGTGACGGGAAAACTAGAGGCCATTTCGCGTGATGAGGCAGGGACTGCCATACGTCGGCTTGGCGGTCAGACAACGGGCTCCGTCAGTAAAAAAACCGATGTACTGCTGGCGGGTTCAGGTGCTGGCTCAAAATTGAGTAAAGCGGAATCGCTTGGTGTGAAGGTTATCGATGAGAATGATTTCTTGCGCATCCTAGCGGAGGCAGAACTATGAGTTTGATTAGACGAGGCTCGCTGGTCATTAGTGTAGCTCTGTTGGTTGGTAGTTGTGCGACTTCGCCTCCTAATAAGCTCGATAACATCTGCGATATTTTCCGTGAAAAGGACGGTTGGTACGCAGATGCGAGAGACGCGAAACAGCGATGGGGGGCGCCTATTTCCATCATGATGGCGTTTATGCATCAGGAGTCGCGCTTTGTCGCAGGCGCCAAGCCGCCCAGAACGAAAATCTGGGGCATCATCCCTGGGCCTCGGGCAAGTGACGCTTATGGGTATTCGCAGGCAAAGAATGACACTTGGGATTGGTATAAGCGTAAATCGGGAAATCATGGTGCCGATCGCGATAAGTTTGAAGACGCTATTGATTTCGTTGGTTGGTATAACCACACCACGTATCAGGTCAACGGAATCGCTAAAGACGATGCATTTAGGCTGTATCTGAACTATCACGAGGGGCATGGCGGCTACAAACGAGGAACATATCGTTCGAAACCATGGTTGGTCGAGGTCGCGAAGAAAGTTGATCGGCGCGCATCAACATACAACCGCCAACTGGCGTCATGTCAGGATGAGTTTAAAAAGAAGGGATGGTTTGATTGGTTTTAATCGTCGTCATTTTAATGTCACTTTAATGACATTAAACTTTCTTGTGACTCGAGTGTTATTGAGCGGTGGCGACGAAGAAGGTGTTTCTTGATGGTGTCGAAAAAAGTACTGATTGTTGATGACGAATTTTCGATTCGCGATATGCTGCGGATGGCGCTCGAAATCGCTGATTTTGAGTGTCTTGAAGCAGAGAATATTCAAGACGCTCATCGCCTTATAGTGGACGAGCGACCGGCGATCGTCCTACTGGATTGGATGCTTCCTGGCGGCAGCGGCCTTGAGCTGTTGCGGCGGCTAAAGAGAAACGACACCACCTCCGAGATACCTGTCATCATGTTAACAGCGAAGGTGGCTGAGGATAATGTCATTCAAGGCCTGGATGCGGGTGCCGACGATTACGTTACCAAACCCTTTGCGCCCCGTGAGCTGATTGCCCGTATCAAGGCTCTACTGCGCAGAAGCGTAGGGGGCGAGCAGCGTGACCGCCTTGAAGTCGGCGAGCTAGTTCTCGATGTCGATAGTCGCCGCATTTTTGTCGCGAATTCGCCGATCGAGATGGGCCCCACCGAATTTAACCTGCTTCAGTTCTTTATGTCTCACCCTGAGCGCGCCTACACGCGAAACCAGTTACTTGATCATGTTTGGGGTGCCAACGTGTATGTGGAAGAGCGTACCGTTGATGTGCACATTAGACGCTTGAGAAAGGCGCTTGAAGGCGGCGTTCACGACTATAGCGACCTTATTCAAACCGTTAGAGGGACAGGCTATCGTTTCTCGGCAAAGGGTGTGGTCTCCGAGTGACCTTTCTCAAGCATTGGTGGCGTGCACTCTTTAGAGTGGTTGCTATTTTAGGTGTTGGCGCTGGCTTGGGCTTTTATTTCGGGAGCATCGCTAGTGGTCTGCTTGTATCTCTGGTGTTTGTGCTGTTCTACTGGAGCTACCAGATGTTTCGGGTTGAGCAGTGGTTATCGGAGGTCACCGAGGAGGAGCCGCAGGCCGCCGGCGTTTGGGGTCTTTTGTTCGATTATATTCATCGTCTTCAGAGCCAGAGCGCGGAAGCACAGGGTCGTCTGGAGTCTTCTCTACATTATCTCCAAGACTCGCTAAAATCCATGCGAGATGCAGCGATCATCACTGATCCTTGGGGAAACATTGCCTGGATGAATGACTCGGCAGGTAGTCTGTTGGGTATTAGTCTCGACAGAGACGAGGGTAGGCCGCTAGTTAGCAAAATGCGCCTCCCTAGTTTTTCAGACTACTTGGCGGTGGGCGATTACAGAGCGCCTTTACGCATTCCGCCGTCGAGAAAACAAAAGCGCTGTTTGCAAGTTGAGGTGTCGAGTTTTGGTGGCGGCGATAAACTCATCTTCATCAAAGACATTACTGAGCAGTACAAGCTTGAAATGATGCGTCGTGACTTTGTCGGTAACGTTTCCCACGAGTTGCGGACGCCTTTGACGGTGCTGAAAGGCTACGTTGAAAATCTTCAGTCGCTGGATTCGGACCTCGTTTCAAAGATTAAGCGCCCATTGGTGCAAATGGATATGCAAGTGGTTCGTATGGAGGTACTCCTAAAGGATCTGTTGTGGCTGTCCCGAATTGAAACGATTGAGGGGGCCGATAAAACGCTCCCCATCAACATGGCAGATCTGGTTGCGGAAATTATAGAAGATCTCAGAGCCGCCTACCCGGAGCGTAAAATCGATACGCAGTTAGAACACGACGATTCCATTCTTGGTGATGCAACCGAATTGCATAGTGCAATTAGTAATTTAATTGTGAATGCCCTGAAGTATAGCGGTCATGACGATCTTGTCACCGTAGAGTGGAAGCTCAATTTGGGCTTTCCAACCTTGACCGTTCGAGATGAGGGAGAGGGGATCAAACCACAGCATATTCCGCGGCTGACCGAGCGTTTCTACAGAGTCGACAAGAGCCGAAGCCAGGCAACTGGAGGGACAGGGCTTGGTTTAGCCATAGTGAAACACGTGGCCGTTAGTCATAACGCAGAGCTACTCATCGACAGTGTTTATGGTCAGGGCTCGGTGTTTTCGATGGTCTTCAAACCCCATCACAAGGGAAGTCAAGCCGCTGCACATTAGTCCAGTGCCAACTCGATATAAGTCCACGACTGCTGCTTGCGTTGGGATCGCTCCTAATTTTGACAATACCTGCCCTGAGTTCTGATAAGGCAGTCGCCAGAGAATTTCTTTGTTTACATCGTCCCCTCTGTGCCAGATATCTCGAGATGATCGATGGGTATTCGGCATTGGCAAATGCGCGGGGTGCTTTTTATATATACTTGAGTCGCGGCATTCCATATGGGCAGCTGATATCGGTCGGCGACGGCCATCCACTATTGTTTTAATCGGGGTCATACATGCACCGCCTTTGGTCAGACACGCTGCAGCGTCTTTCGCCATACACGCCGGGTGAACAGGCTCAGAATAGCGACATCATCAAGCTAAATACCAATGAGCATGCTCTCGCGCCTTCTCCGGGGGCAGTGTCCGCGGGCGAGGATTTAGATGTCGAGCGCTTGCGACGGTATCCGGACCCAGCCTCGAGGCTTCTCACTGAGGCAATTGCCAAAGCGAATAACGTTTCTCCTGATCAAGTATTGGTGACAAATGGTTCGGATGAGTTATTGGCATTCGCATGGATGGCATTCTTGTCCGATACTGACAAAGTACCTGCCGTGCCCGCCATGAGCTACACCTTCTATCCCGTATGGGCAAGGTTGTTCGGGCAGGGATTGCACGAGGTGCCCATGCACTCCGATCTCTCGATTGATGTTGAAGCACTGATGTCTTGGGATGGGCCCGTGGTGTTCCCCAATCCCAATGCGCCGACTGGCTTGAGCTTGCCGCTAGAGATGATTGAGGAATTGGTTGCACATGATGCAAATCGGTTGGTATTAATCGATGAGGCCTACTTTGGCTTTGGCGCTACGTCTGCTGTTTCCTTGATTAACCAATACGATAATTTGCTTATCACCCGAAGCTTCTCCAAGAGCCATGCGCTCGCAGGCTTGCGTGTTGGTTATGGTCTTGCAAATGCCAATCTAGTTGAGGGACTCAGTCGAGTTAAGGATTCTTTTAATTCTTATCCTGTTGACGCTTACGCGCAATGTGTCGCAACCGCCGCTATTTCAGACTCAGTGTGGTTTGCCGAATCGTCAGCGACTATTAAGGAAAATAGGACAGAGCTTACAGCGGGACTAACGCAGCTGGGTTTTTATGTTTTGACGTCCCAGGCCAACTTTGTACTCGCGTCACACCCAGAGCATACTGGCGTTGCGGTTACCGAGTATTTGAAGACCCAAAATATTCTTGTTCGCAGCTGGTCTAGCTACGACTTGCTTCCATGGGTTCGTATTACTGTGGGCACAAAAGATCAACAAGCATGCCTGTTGAGCGCACTTTCTGAATATTTGAAAGGTTAGATGCGCTTAAGGACAATAGAGCCAATACTGTAACCGGCGCCAAACGATGACAGAATGCCGAGATCGCCGGGCTCGAAGTCCTCGTTGTATTTCTTGAACGCGATTACTGACCCCGCCGAAGACGTGTTGGCATACTCGTCTAGGATTGTAGGTGACTCTTCAGCGCTGGGCTCTCGGCCCAAAACCTTCCTCGCTATTAACTCATTCATGTTCTTGTTGGCCTGGTGTAGCCATATCCGTTTTAGCGAGTCAGGCTCGATTTTCATTTTGGCAAGCTGCTGCGTGATCTGCTCAGCAACAGCAGGACAAACCTCGCGGAAGACTTTGCGGCCCTCCTGCACAAACAGCTTGTCTGACTGATTTACACCTTCTTCGGTTGCGCGGTTTAGGAATCCAAAATTATTTCGAATGTTGTTTGAAAAAATAGTTTGCAGCTTCGTATCCAATATCTCAAATGCATGGTCTGATCGGCAATGCGCGGCGGACTCAATCACGACAGCCGTCGCGACATCACCAAAGATGAAGTGCGAGTCACGATCGCGGAAATTTAGGTGTCCTGTGCATATTTCAGGGTTTACCATCAGGACGCGGCGAGCATTACCCGACACGACCATGTCATAGGCCTGCTGAATCCCAAACGTGGCTGAGGAGCAGGCGACGTTCATATCGAAAGCAAAGCCCTTAATGCCCAAGTCCGCTTGTACCTCGATGGCTATAGCTGGGTAGGCGCGCTCCATATTCGACGCAGCGACGAGTACAGCGTCAATATCATTAGCAGTAACATTGGCCTGCTCCATGGCTTGTTTCGCCGCAGTCACACCGATTTCACACATGACCGAGGGCTCGTCATTAGAGCGAGGCTCCAGCCTTGGCAGCATGCGCATGGGATCTACAATCCCAGCTTTATTCATAACGAAGCGTGATTTAATACCCGAGGCTTTTTCTATGAACTCTACGTTTGAGTAATCTTTGGGCTCCAACTCTCCGGCTGCAATTGAATCGGCATGTTTAGCGTTGTAATGGTCAACCCATGCGTTAAAAGACTCTACGAGCTCATGGTTGCTTACACTTTCAGAAGGGGTAAAAAGACCTGCCCCTGAAATGACCACCCGCGGGTTATCCGGTCGCATTATCGATTCTCAACAGGGACGAAATCGCGAGCCTCATAGCCAGTGTATAACTGTCGTGGACGACCGATGCGGTAGCTGCCACCTATCATCTCGTTCCAGTGAGCGACCCAGCCCACGGTGCGACCGACGGCAAATATCACGGTAAACATGGAGGTTGGAATTCCCAGCGCCTTGAGGATGATACCGGAGTAGAAATCTACGTTAGGGTAAAGTTTCTTTTCGATGAAGTAGGGGTCGCTGAGAGCGATTTCTTCAAGTCGCTTCGCAATCTCAAGGTTTTCGTCCTTAATGCCCAGCTCCGCCAATACCTCATCGGCAGCCTGCTTCATGACCTTCGCCCGCGGATCGAAATTTTTGTACACGCGGTGGCCAAAGCCCATCAAACGGAAGGAATCGTTCTTGTCCTTGGCACGGGCAACGAATTCATCGATTCTGGATACATCACCAATTTCGTCAAGCATCTTAATCACCGCCTCATTGGCGCCGCCATGTGAGGGGCCCCACAGCGCTGCAATGCCCGCAGCAATGCAGGCGAAAGGGTTTGCCTGTGATGAGCTTGCGAGTCGAACCGTTGACGTTGATGCATTTTGCTCGTGGTCCGCATGCAACAAGAAAATTCGGTCCATGGCGCGTGCGAGTATTGGCGATATCACGCTAGGCTCGCAGGGGTTGCCGAACATCATGTGTAGGAAGTTGGCCGAGTAATCGAGGTCATTCCGCGGGTACATAAAGGGCTGACCAATCGAGAACTTATAACTCATCGCAGCGATAGTCGGCATTTTCGCAATTAGCCTGAATGCAGCAACTTCGCGGTGGTAAGGGTCCGATATGTCAGTCGAGTCGTGATAGAACGCTGACAGCGCGCCCACGACGCCGCACATAATTGCCATGGGGTGAGCATCACGGCGGAACCCATTAAAGAAGGTTCGGATTTGCTCGTGAACCATGGTGTGGTTTGTCACCATGTCCACGAAAGCTTTTTTTTCTTCTACATTCGGCAACTCCCCGTTAAGAAGGAGGTAGCAGGTTTCGAGGTAGTCAGATTGCTCTGCGAGTTGCTCGATTGGGTAGCCGCGGTGCAACAGAATGCCTTTCTCACCATCAATAAACGTAATTTTAGATTCGCAAGACGCCGTTGATGTGAAACCAGGATCAAAGGTGAAGTGGCCTTGAGATGTCAGCTTTGCCACATCAATAACGTCGGGCCCCAGGGAGCCTTCATAGACAGGTAAGTCGATGTCTAGGTTGCTGTTATCTCTTTGCGGAATGGAAAGCTTTGCTGTCTTACCTATCATCACGTGTCCCCCGGCTTTATTTTTTGTGGCGCTACTTTAACGACGCCTTGTTAATGTAGCAATTTTACAACATTGCGGAGATAAAACACGACAGATGGTCATAGTTTGCGAGATGAATTTGTCAGTAGCAGAGTGACTACATATACTCACGCCTCGAATTTAGACCACTCAATTGCTCTGGGGGCTATTCAGTGAAACCACGCGGTAGCAAGGACAACCGTCCCGTTAACCTTGAATTAAGCACCATTAAATTTCCGATTACAGCGCTCGCGTCGATATCGCACAGAGTGACTGGCGTTTTGCTGTTTGTTTCTAGTGTCCTACTCGTTTGGGCACTCGATGCCAGTCTTGCTTCTGAAGAGAGCTTTAATGAATTGGGCATGCTGCTCTCGAGCATCGGCGCGACGGCCGTGCTATGGGGGTTTCTCGTGATCTTCAGTTATCACGCTCTTGCTGGTATTCGCCACCTCATTATGGACATGGGGATTGGTGAAGATTTCAAGGGCGGTGCTCTGGGCGCGCGCATATTATTTGTGGTATCCGCTTTGGCTGCAGTCGTCTGGGGAATTGTCTTGTGGTAACCCGGGTTACAAGCTTTAGGCGTAATGGTTTGTCTGACTGGCTGATACAGCGGGTTAGCTCGCTCATCCTGCTCGCATATTTTTTGTTTATTGGTGTCCAGATAGCTAATGGAATTGACTACACTTCGTGGCGAGCGCTTCACGACTCGACGGCGATGAAGGTTTTTACTCTTCTAGCGATAGGGGCGTACGTGGCGCATGCATGGATTGGGTTGTGGACTGTATTCACGGATTACCTGACCGAGTACATGCTAGGGTCCATTGGCAAAGTCGTGCGCCCCGTTGTGCAAATTGTGGTCGTGCTGGCCCTAGTGGTTTACGCGATTTGGGTAATACAAGTAATTTGGAGTTAAACCTCGTAATAGCGAGGTGAGCTCGGGAGAAGCAAAGAGATGCGAACGATCTCGTTTGATGGCGTCATCGTGGGTGGTGGCGGTGCAGGAATGCGTGCCGCGCTCCAACTGGCTCAGTCCGGTTACAAGACAGCTGTAATTTCAAAGGTGTTCCCGACGCGCTCGCACACGGTGAGTGCGCAAGGTGGAATTACCTGCGCCATCGCGAGCGCGGATCCACAGGACGATTGGCGCTGGCACATGTACGACACCGTAAAGGGTAGTGACTACATCGGTGACCAGGATGCCATCGAGTATATGTGCTCGGTTGGCCCGGAGGCGATCTTTGAGCTCGAGCACATGGGATTGCCGTTCTCGCGAACGGAGGAAGGCCGTATCTATCAGCGCCCCTTCGGAGGGCAGTCAAAAAATTTCGGTGAAGGCGGCCAGGCGGCGCGGACGTGCGCAGCGGCTGACCGCACCGGCCATGCATTGTTGCACACGCTCTACCAGAACAATGTCAAGAACGAGACCGTGTTTTTCAATGAGTGGTTCGCCACTGATCTTGTGAAGAATCAGGACGGCGCTATTGTTGGTGTTATCGCGATTTGTATTGAGACAGGCGAAACCGTTTACGTGAAGTGCAAAGCAACCGTTTTCGCTACGGGTGGTGCGGGACGTATCTACGCGTCCACCACCAATGCACACATCAATACCGGAGATGGTGTGGGAATGGCCCTCAGAGCAGACGTGCCTGTCCAGGACATGGAAATGTGGCAGTTCCATCCAACGGGTATTTACGGTGCAGGCACGCTGGTTACCGAGGGTTGTCGCGGTGAAGGCGGTTATTTGATTAATGCTGACGGTGAGCGCTTCATGGAGCGTTACGCGCCAAACGCCAAGGATTTGGCAGGTCGTGATGTAGTCGCTCGCTCTATGGTTCTTGAAATTCTAGAGGGTCGTGGTTGCGGTCCCGACGGTGATCACGTGAAGCTGAAGCTCGATCACCTCGGGGAAGAGGTTCTTGAGTCTCGTCTGCCGGGTATTTGCGAGTTGTCGCGCACATTTGCCCATGTTGATCCGGTTAAGGAGCCGATTCCTGTGGTACCTACCTGCCATTACATGATGGGCGGCATTACAACCAATATTCACGGGCAAGCGCTGACCGTCGATGCGGCAGGTAATGACCAAGTAATCCCGGGTTTGTATGCGTGCGGGGAGGTGGCATGTGTTTCTGTCCACGGTGCGAACAGACTGGGTGGTAACTCGCTACTTGACCTAGTGGTATTTGGACGTGCCTCTGGTTTATTTATTGAGGACGCCTTACGACAAGGTATTGAAATGCGTGATGCTTCGATGACGGACATTGAATCGGCTAACGAGCGTTTGGTGTCTCTGAACGAGCGTAATGATGGTGAAAACGTATCAGCGCTGCGTAAAGAGCTTCAAGGAGTAATGCAAAACTACTTTGGTGTATTCCGAAAGGGTGAGTTCATGCAAGAAGGCATCAAGAAACTTGATGATCTCAAAGAGCGAATTAATAACGTGAAGTTGGCAGACAAGAGTAATGCGTTCAATACGGCGCGCGTCGAATGTCTCGAATTGCAGAATCTGTTTGAAACCGCTGAAGCAACAGCTATTGTTGCGGAAGCGCGCAAAGAGAGCCGTGGTGCGCATGCGAGAGAGGACTTCACCGAGCGAAATGACGACGAGTGGCTGTGTCACTCAATTTACCACCGCGAGGGACGGGCAGTGAGCAAGCGCTCGGTTAACTTCGCTCCTAGAACTGTTGATACATTCCAGCCGAAAGTGCGCACCTACTAATCGCGAGGAGATACGTAATGTTGCGGGTCAGTGTTTACCGTTTTAATCCAGAGACTGATGCGAATCCGCAAATGCAGGAGTATCAGGTTGAAACGGGCGGCAGGGATTTAATGGTTCTGGATGTGCTCGAGATGATTAAAGCCGAGCATGATGCGAGTGTAACCTATCGGCGAAGCTGCCGAGAGGGCGTCTGCGGTTCGGATGGTCTTAATATCAATGGGAAGAACGGCCTTGCATGTATCACGCCGTTGTCTGATGCGGTTAAGAACGACAAGCTTGTCGTTCGGCCGTTACCGGGCCTGCCTGTTGTGCGAGACCTAGTGGTTGATATGAGTTTGTTTTACGCACAGTACGAGAAGATCGAGCCGTATCTGCAGAATAGTTCTCCGGCGCCGGCAATTGAGCGTTTACAGACTCCAGAGGATAGAGCCAAGCTTGATGGTCTCTACGAATGCATTCTTTGCGCTTGCTGCTCTACTAGCTGTCCTTCCTTCTGGTGGAATCCCGATCGATTTGTTGGGCCCGCGGGGTTATTGCAGGCTTATCGATTCCTTGCTGATAGCCGAGACCAAGCGACGGATGATCGTCTGGCGAAGCTTGACGATCCCTTCAGTGTTTTCCGATGCCATGGCATTCAAAACTGTGTGAACGTTTGTCCAAAAGGCCTCAATCCTACGCGTGCGATTGGGCACATTCGTACGATGCTCTTGAAGCGAGCTGCCTAGCGTAAAAAGTTATGAACCCCATAACTTATATTCATATTAGGTAAAATTAACACTTATTTTGTTGCGTTTGCAAGGCCTGAAGGGTCTGAACTCGTGGGAAATGGAGCGCGTTGGGCGTAAGATATTGCTCCAGCTGCAGTGACAGATACCAAACAAACAATAAGTCGCTGCAGATGACTTCGGGGGAAGTGTGCATGGCAAAGTCAATAGACCTGCCCAGCATGGAGCAGCAGCGAAGTACGTCTCACCTTTCAGGTGGTAATGCCGCCTACGTGGAGGACTTGTACGAGGCGTACTTAAAGGATCCAAAAGAGGTGTCGCTTGAGTGGCGCGAGTACTTCGATCGTTTGCCACGAGTACAGACCCGCACTTCAAGTCTAAGAGACTTGCCGCACTCGGTGTTGCGCGCCCAGTTTGCGCGCATCAGCAAAATGCGTGTCCGCACTGAAGCGACTCGCAGTCAGGATTCTCAAGCGACCGCATACGAACGCAAACAGGTCCGCGTTGTTCAAATGATCTCGGCTTACCGGCAACGTGGACACCAGAAGGCGAAGTTAGACCCGTTAGCACTTCATCCACGTCCGCCCGTGCCAGACTTAGAGCTTGAATTTCACGAGCTGTCAGAGGCGGATCTTGATACGGTTTTTCAGGTTGGCAGCCTCTACATAGGCAAAGCGGATGCCTCGTTAGCTGAAATTCGAGCCGCGTTAGAAAAGACCTACTGCAACACTATTGGTGCGGAGTTCATGCATATCGTGAACACGGATGAGCGCCACTGGATCATGAGTCGCATGGAGTCCGTGCGAGGAGCGCCCGCTCTCGATAGAGAAGGGCGAATTTCAATTTTGCGTCGTCTAATCAAAGCCGAGGGCTTGGAAAAGTCCCTAGCATCAAAATACCCGGGCACTAAGCGCTTTGGTTTGGAAGGCGGCGAAAGCCTTATTCCAATGATGTCCGAGGCGATACAACGCGTTGGCGGCTATGGTGCTAAGGAAGTGGTTATCGGGATGGCGCACCGTGGGCGTCTCAACCTCTTGGTCAACATTTTGGGCAAAAACCCAAGTGAATTGTTCGACGAATTTGAAGGTCGAGCGTCCTACTTTGGCTCTGGCGATGTGAAATACCATCAAGGTTTCTCGTCCAACATCATGACGCCAGGCGGCGAGGTGCATCTCGCACTCGCCTTTAATCCATCGCACCTGGAAATTGTTTCACCCGTGGTTGAGGGCTCTGTGCGAGCGCGTCAGGACCGTCGAGAGGACCCTGATGGTGACACCGTAGTGCCGATTGTGATTCACGGTGACGCTGCATTTGCAGGCCAAGGCGTTGTCATGGAGACCTTCCAAATGTCTCAGACTCGCGGTTACAAGACCGGTGGTACCTTGCATGTTGTTATCAACAACCAGGTGGGCTTTACAACCAGCCGGCAGGAGGACGCGCGCTCAACGGAGTACTGCACTGACATTGCGAAGATGGTCCAGGCGCCTATATTCCACGTTAACGGGGATGATCCTGAAGCGGTCGTTTTTGTTACCCAGTTGGCTGTTGACTACCGTAATCAGTTCAAAAAAGACGTCGTCATTGACCTCGTCTGCTACCGACGTCGCGGGCACAATGAAGCTGACGAGCCATCCGTAACGCAGCCGATGATGTATGCAATCATCAAGCAGCATGCTTCAACTCGTGATTTATACGCACAGCGCTTGATTAGCGAAGATGTGCTGACGGCTGACGAGGACGCTGCATTGATGGAGCGTTATCGTGAGTCGCTCGATCGCGGGGAGCCCCTCGTGACGCAGCTCGTGATGGAGCCCAATACGAATTTGTTTGTCGACTGGAAGCCGTATTTGGGTCACAGCTGGGATATAGCCTGTGATACATCGATCGAAACATTGCGTCTGCGCGAACTGGCAGAAACTATGGGTACGATACCAGATGGGTTTTCACTGCAGCGTCAGGTCAAAAGATTGCTCGACGATCGCGGCAAAATGGCGGCGGGTGCGCTCGAAATCAACTGGGGCTTTGCTGAAAATATGGCATATGCCACACTGCTGGCGGACGGGTATCCTGTAAGGATAACGGGGCAGGATGTGGGACGAGGCACTTTCTCCCACAGACACGCGGTATTGCATGCCCAGAACAAACACGAGGCTTACGTCCCGCTGCAGCACCTCTCTGAGCGGCAGGCTGAGTTCAATATCTATGACTCACTTTTATCCGAAGAGGCGGTTTTGGCTTTTGAGTACGGGTACGCCACGACCTCACCAACTGGCTTGGTCGTTTGGGAGGCTCAGTTTGGCGATTTCGCCAACGGTGCTCAGGTGGTTATTGATCAATTCATCACCAGTGGTGAATACAAGTGGGCTCGCTTATGCGGATTAACTATGTTGTTGCCACACGGTTACGAGGGGCAGGGGCCGGAACACTCATCTGCACGTCTCGAGCGTTATCTTCAGTTGTCGGCACAAGAAAACATACAGGTCTGTGTGCCAAGTACGCCGGCACAGGTGTTCCACATGTTGCGCCGCCAGGCTATAAGACCGCTACGTAAACCCCTAATCGTTATGTCGCCGAAAAGTTTGTTGCGACATAAAAGTGCGGTGTCAACGCTGGACGAGCTTGCTAATGGTCAATTCCAGCCTGCGATCGATGACCCCCATATCACTGATAAGGCGGCGGTAACCCGAGTTGTCTTGTGCTCGGGTAAAGTTTATTACGACCTTGATGCTGCTCGTGACGATCGTGGCGCAGATCATGTTGCGCTTATTCGGGTTGAGCAGCTCTACCCGCTGCCCGACGCAAAATTGAAGGAAATTTTGGGTACTTACCCCAGAGAGGCGAGCGTGGTTTGGTGTCAGGAAGAGCCGATGAATCAGGGAGCCTGGTACTCGATTCAAGATGCCATGCGACGTTTGGTCTCACTGGCTATGTTCGGTGCGGAGCTTCGCTACGTCGGGCGAGCGCCGTCTGCATCTGTCTCTGCAGGCTATACCGCCTTGCATGTGCAAGAGCAAGATACATTTATTTCAGCGGCTCTGGGGTGAAGAGCTGAATAAGACGCAGTAAAACGGACGGTTACCATGAAAATAGAAATCAAAGCGCCGGCATTTCCTGAATCAGTAGCTGATGGAGAAGTATCTCTGTGGCACAAGCAGGAAGGCGATTTTGTTCAGCGAGATGAGTTGTTAGTTGAAATCGAGACCGACAAAGTTGTAATGGAAGTGGTTGCCCCCGAGGCAGGTCGGCTGGATCGTATCTTAGTCGATGTTGGAAGCACCATTGAAAGCGAGGCGCTCCTCGCAGAGTTGACGCCCGGCGAAGCAACCGCGTCTGCCGAGGCGTCGTCGACATCCACCACGGCAGAAAAAGCCGAGGTGGCTGTACCTATGGGACCAGCTGCACGGCAGCTGGTTGAAGAGCATGGTTTGGATGCCAGCGCCATCAAAGGAACGGGAAAAGCCGGACGAATCAATAAAGAAGATGTGTTAACTCATATGGCTGAACAGGCACCCGTGCCCGCACCAGCGCCCCAGCCTGCACCGCAACCCGTGGCGGCGGCACAGCCTGTGAGGAGTGCTGATTTACAAGGGCCCACGAGTGAGCGTATCGAGCGGCGTGTTCCTATGACGCGAATGCGGGCACGCATTGCTGAGCGTTTGCTATCCGCTACCCAGCAAACAGCGATGCTGACCACTTTTAACGAGGTGGATATGGCGCCCCTAATGCGATTGCGGTCGCAATACAAAGATCAGTTTGAAAAAACACACAACGGGACCCGTCTTGGCTTTATGGGCTTTTTCGTAAGGGCGTGTTGTGAAGCGCTAAAGCGTTTCCCCGAGGTTAACGCATCGATAGACGGTAATGATGTGGTCTATCACGGGTACCAAGATATCGGCGTTGCTGTCTCAACGGAGGACGGTCTCGTAGTCCCCGTCTTGCGCGATGCTGACTTCATGAGCATTGCCGATGTGGAAGCTGCGATTAGGGACCTGGGTCTGAAGGCGCGCGATAAGAAGCTCACGATCGATGAAATGACAGGTGGTACGTTCACCGTATCGAATGGTGGTGTCTTTGGCTCTCTGCTGTCCACGCCGATTCTTAACCCGCCTCAAACAGCGATTCTTGGGATGCACACGATTAAAGATCGTCCCGTTGCCGTTGACGGAGCGGTTGTCATTCGCCCAATGATGTATCTCGCGCTCTCCTACGATCATCGTCTCATCGATGGTAAAACCGCTGTTCAGTTCCTGGTGACGGTGAAGGAGTTAATCGAGGATCCATCACGCATTTTGCTCCAGTTGTAAGGAGGACTATCAACGATGAGCGATTCATACGATGTAGTAGTTATCGGTTCGGGACCTGCCGGCTATGTCTGTGCCATCAAGTGTGCACAGCTCGGTTTGAGCACGGCGGTTGTCGAATCCTGGAGCGATCCAAAAGGCAAACCGGTCTTTGGCGGCACCTGTCTGAATGTCGGGTGTATACCGTCAAAGGCGCTGCTAGACAGCTCGCATAAGTTTACAGAAGCCCGCGACCACTTCTCAGTGCACGGAATCGATGTAGGTGCGCCTGGCATTGACGTCACGGAGATGATGAAGCGAAAAAACAAGATTGTGACTCAGCTAACGGGTGGTGTTTCCTCACTACTCCAGCATAACGGGGTCACTGTCGTGCAAGGAAAGGGCAAGCTACTGTATGGGCGCAACGTTGAGGTCACTGCAGGAGACGGTGAAAAAATCATGCTCTCAGCTGCGAACGTTGTCCTCGCCTCGGGTTCAGAGCCTATGACCATACCGCCTGCACCGACCGACGATGCGGTCATTGTCGACAGTACGGGAGCGTTAACGTTTGATGAGGTGCCGAAGCGACTTGGTGTTATCGGCGCGGGTGTCATTGGACTCGAGTTGGGCAGTGTCTGGGGTCGATTAGGCTCGGACGTCGTATTGTTTGAAGCTCTCGACGCTTTCCTTCCATTGATGGATGCACAAGTAAGTAAGGAAGCGGCTAAGGTATTCAAAAAGCAAGGCCTCGATATTCGATTGAATGCACTGGTCACCGGCACTAGCGTAAAGAAAGGCGCGGTCACCGTGACTTACACCGAAAAGGGCGAGGAAAAGTTGGCCGAGTTCGATCGACTGATCGTTGCGGTAGGACGTCGCCCGCGCACCGAAGATCTTTTTTCGAGCGACTCGGGCGTTACCATGGATGAGCGAGGCTTCATTTTCGTAAATGACTACTGCGCGACCGAAGCTCCTGGTGTTTGGGCCATCGGGGATATCGTTCGCGGACCGATGCTGGCGCACAAGGGGTCAGAGGAGGGCGTTATGATTGCGGAGCGTATCCACGGCAAGCCTGTCCAGCTGAATTATGAGTGCGTCCCGTCGATTATTTATACGCATCCTGAGATTGCGGCGGTAGGTAAGACCGAGCAGGAGCTCAAAGCAAAAGGTATTCAATATAAAGCTGGCTCCTTTCCATTCGCGGCTATTGGTCGAGCTTTAGCGAGTGGTGAGACTGACGGATTTGTAAAGATTATTGCGGATGCAAAGACAGACAGAATTCTGGGGGCACATGCGATTGGGCCGTCTGCAGCCGACCTGGTGCAGCAAATGGTGATTACCATGGAATTTGGCGGCAGCGCCGAAGATGTTCAACTCATGGTTTTTGGTCATCCGACCATGTCTGAAGCGGTTCACGAAGCGGCGCTAGCCGTCGATGGCATGGCGATCCACATACCCAATCGTAAGCGACGATAAAAAACTTCAAATCCCCGATTTGCGAGGATCGGGGTCGGGGCTGTGCTGAGCGCAGTCCTCATAAACTCACAAAGGGGGATGTATGAATTTGCACGAATATCAGGGCAAGGCGCTGTTCGCAGAATACGGCTTGCCCGTGTCTGTTGGTCAGGCTGTCGATACGCCTGATGCTGCTGAAGCGGTCGCAAAGGAAATTGGGGGAGACAAATGGGTTGTTAAGGCCCAGGTTCACGCCGGTGGGCGTGGTAAAGCGGGTGGCGTCAAACTTGTCGACTCACCGGCTGAGGCGCGCGCTTTTGCGGAAAGCTGGCTGGGTAAAAACTTGGTGACCTATCAAACTGATGCCAATGGTCAGCCAGTTTCCAAGATTTTGGTAGAGACCTGCACTGATATCGCAGACGAGCTTTACCTGGGAGCTGTTGTTGATCGCTCGACTCGTCGCATTGTCTTCATGGCGTCCACTGAAGGCGGCGTTGAAATCGAGAAAGTGGCTGAAGAAGCGCCCGAGAAGATTCTCAAAGCTACCATCGATCCGCTCGCAGGACCTCAGCCATATCAAGGTAGGGAGCTGGCGTTCAAGCTGGGTCTTAAAGGTCAGCAAATTAAGCAGTTTGTGCATATTTTCAATGGCTTAGCGATCTTATTCAAAGAGAAGGATCTCGCGTTGATCGAGGTTAATCCGCTGGTCATTACGGACGAGGGTAACCTTCACTGTCTTGACGCCAAGGTTGTGGTCGACTCGAATGCCATGTACCGGCATAAAGACCTTCAGGCGATGCACGATCCGTCTCAGGAGGATGAGCGCGAAGCAGCCGCTGCAGCCTGGGAGCTTAATTACGTCGCGCTAGAGGGCAATATTGGCTGCATGGTCAATGGCGCGGGCCTCGCCATGGGCACGATGGATATTGTGAAGTTGCACGGCGGTCAGCCCGCGAACTTCCTCGACGTGGGTGGCGGTGCAACCAAAGAGCGCGTTACTGAGGCATTCAAGATCATTTTGAGTGATGAGAACGTTCAAGCGGTGCTCATTAACATCTTTGGAGGCATCGTTCGTTGTGACCTCATTGCCGAAGGTGTTATCGGTGCGATTAACCAGGTCGGTGTTGAAGTGCCCGTCGTTGTGCGACTTGAGGGTAATAACGCCGAACTTGGAAGAGAGGTGCTCGCCGAGAGCGGTCTCAATATTATTGCAGCAACGAGCCTAACCGATGCGGCTCAGCAGGTGGTTGCGGCTGCTGGAGGTGATGCATGAGCATTCTGATTAATAAAGATACCCGGGTTATCTGTCAGGGTTTTACGGGCTCACAGGGTACATTCCACTCAGAGCAGGCAATTGCCTATGGCACTCAAATGGTGGGTGGTGTAACGCCGGGAAAAGGCGGACAAGAGCATCTCGGACTACCTGTCTTCGACACCGCAAGTGATGCGGTGACGCAGACAGGGGCCAATGCCTCAGTAATTTACGTACCGGCGCCGTTCTGCAAAGACTCTATCCTTGAGGCCGCTAATGCGGGTGTCGAGTTAATTGTTTGCATTACAGAGGGTATTCCAACGCTGGATATGTTGGATGCCAAGGTGCGTTGTGACGAGCTAGGTGTACGACTGATTGGACCCAATTGTCCCGGTGTCATTACGCCACGGGAGTGCAAGATAGGCATTATGCCGGGTCATATTCACCTGCCGGGCCGAGTCGGCATCGTGTCGCGATCGGGTACGTTGACGTATGAGGCTGTGAAGCAAACCACCGATGCTGGCTTCGGGCAGTCAACCTGTGTTGGTATTGGCGGCGATCCGATTCCTGGCTCTAACTTCATCGATATCCTGGCCCTCTTCCAGGAAGATGACGCGACTGAATCGATTGTCATGATTGGCGAGATCGGCGGTTCTGCTGAGGAAGAAGCCGCGGCCTTTATAAAAGAGAATGTGACCAAGCCGGTGGTATCGTACATCGCGGGTGTTACCGCGCCAAAAGGGAAGCGTATGGGACACGCAGGTGCGATTATCTCAGGTGGTAAGGGCACTGCAGATGAGAAGTTTGGCGCGCTCGAGGACGCCGGGGTGAGGACTGTTCGTTCGCTCGCTGATATCGGTACTGCAATGGCTAAGATCACTGGTTGGTAAGGTTCATTACTAACTGTTTTAGAAGCCCGCTGTTGCGGGCTTTTTTGTGCCCTCAAGAAGGAATTTTTATCTCCAGCGCTTGAAATCATCTGGCTTTCACCCCATCTGGTGTTCATGAAGCAATGACGGGAGCTAAAAATGTCTTCAAAGCAAACTATGGGATTCCAGACCGAAGCAAAGCGATTGCTTCAGTTGATGATTCACTCGCTTTATTCCAACCGCGAAATTTTCCTCCGAGAACTCATTTCGAACGCGTCAGATGCCATTGATAAAAGGCGGTTTGCAGCCATTGAAGATAGCTCCGTTGATGTGGGCGGCGAGGGTTACGAAATTCGTGTTGATGTCGACGAAACAGCCAAGACTCTGTCTATTAGCGATAACGGTATTGGCATGTCGCGAGACGACATTATCGATAACCTCGGTACGATCGCGAAGTCAGGAACCGCTGCCTTTATGGAGCAGCTAAGTGGTGATCAGCAGAAAGACAGCCAACTGATCGGTCAATTTGGTGTTGGTTTTTATTCTTCCTTCATTGTTGCCGATCGGGTCGAGGTCATCTCCCGGAAAGCAGGTGAGGCCTCCGCTACTCGCTGGGAGTCAACGGGCGAGGACGAGTTCGACATTGAGGAAGCGGAGAGAGATGTACCGGGAACGACCGTCGTCCTTCATCTGGGCAATGAGTCGGAAGAGTTTGCGTCGCCTTGGCGCGTCAGAAGCGTTATTAAAAAATACTCCGACCACATCTCTGTACCCGTGTTGATGCTCGAGCAAGCAATGCCCAAGGGTGGGGATGATGAGCCAGAATCAGAGGCTCCGGAGCCTCAGTGGGAGCGAATTAACGAAGCCAAGGCCCTGTGGACGCGGAGTCGCTCCGATGTGAGTGATGATGAATACAAGGAGTTCTATCGTCACATTTCCAGTGACTATCAGGATCCACTGAGCTGGAGCCATAATCGGGTTGAAGGAAAGCTCGATTACACCTCGCTTTTATACATTCCAAGTCAGGCGCCGTTTGATCTCTGGAACCGGGAGGGTGCGCGCGGTCTTAAGCTCTACATTCAGCGGACATTCATCATGGATGATGCCGAGCAGTTTTTGCCGCTCTACCTCCGTTTTGTGAAGGGTGTCCTGGATTCACAGGACTTACCACTCAATATTTCACGCGAAATTTTGCAGCAGAGTGCGCAGGTCGACTCATTGCGAAACGCGGTTACAAAGCGAGTCCTAGACATGTTGAGCAAGTTGGCTAAGTCGGATGAGGAAAAGTATCAGTCTTTCTGGAATGTCTTTGGCAATGTCCTGAAAGAGGGCCCGGGAGAAGATTTTGCGAACAGAGAAAAGATTGCAGAACTTATGCGATTTGCCTCAACGGAAACTGATGAGTCGGTACAGAACGTCTCCTTGAAGCAATATGTTGAGCGCATGCAAGACGGTCAGGACGCTATTTATTATGTGGTCGCTGATAACCATGTAACAGCTAAAAATAGCCCGCATATCGAGGTATTCCGAAAGAAAGGTATTGAAGTACTGCTGCTATCCGACCGTATTGATGATTGGTTGATGGGGCACCTGAACGAGTTCGACGGAAAGGCGCTAAAGGACATTGCCAAGGGTGAACTAGACCTCGGCGAGAGCACTGAGGAGGAAAAAGCCGAGTTAGAGGCGGCTAAAACTGAGAACGAGGGACTGTTAGAGCGATTGAAAGGCGCGCTTGACGGTCGTGTCAGTGAGGTTCGTCCCACGCTCAGGCTGACCGACTCACCGGCCTGTCTGGTGGTGGGAGAGCATGAGCTCGGCGCACAGATGCGACGGATTTTGGAGGCGGCAGGTCAGGAGTTGCCTGATAGCGAGCCGATTCTCGAGGTCAATACGGCCCATGGACTGGTCAAACGAATGGATGGAGAGCAAGATGAAGATCGCTTCGCCGATCTCGCGCTTATTTTGCTTGACCAGGCCACGTTAGCGCAGGGTTCTCAGTTAGATGACCCCGCGAGTTACGTGTCTCGCATGAACAAGCTGCTGGTTGAGATGAGCGTCTAGCTTGCTCGTTACGCTATGGCGCCATGGTGAGGCGGCATTAAGCTCTCCAGATTCTCAGAGGCAGTTGACGGAGGCGGGAGCCCAACATATCGAGGCGACATTGGGTTTATATCGGTCGCTGTGTCAGCAGCTAGGGTTGAGTATGCCGACCTTGTGTACTCATAGTCCCTACGCCAGAACGCAACAGACAGCCAGCCTGATTGTGAGCGAGTTGGGTCTGTCAGATATCGTATCGCAGGACCTGCTGGCACCAGGTAAAATCGATTACATATCAGGTCATTACCTCTCGGAGCAATCACGACACCAGCTGGTCGTTGGGCATCAGCCCTATCTTTCTCAATTAATTGATGTATGGTGCGACACCTCACCGCATACCAGAGTTTCGCCCGGTGGTTTTGCCATCATCGAATTAACCGCGCCTTGTCGCGGTGGCGGCGAGCTACTTCATCATGCACCCGAAGGATACCTGTCGTGAATAACCAGCCAACGGACGTCGTTTTTGAAACCGACGGACTCACCTACCGAGGATTGGCCTGGGGTGATACGAGTAAACCCTTGGTTTTTACTATCCACGGATGGTTGGACAACGCACTCAGTTTTGCCGTGCTGGCGCCCCTCCTGACCAACTACCGAGTGATATCTATCGACCTGTCGGGTCATGGCCTAAGTAGCCACCGATCAGCGGATGCGAACTACCACATTTGGGATGACATTCCCCAGCTCATGGCAGTCATCGATCAGCTGGGTGTGAGTGGAGCGCATATTGTTGGTCACAGTCGCGGTGCGGCGGTGGCAGGAATGTTGGCGGTAGCCTTGGACGAACGTTGCCTCAGTCTTACCATGCTGGATGGCATGATTTCACGCTCATTTGAGAACGATAACGGTGCTGAACTCTTTCGCATGTCTATAGCTGAACGAAAAAAGTACATGGCGCGACCACCCCGTATTTTTGAGTCGGTAGAGCAGTTTATTGATTCTCGCTCGCGATACGGTTTCACGCGTGAAAACGCCCAGGTGCTGGTGCCGAGAGCATTACGTCGTGTTGACGAGGGGTGGCTTCTGTTGAGTGACCCTAAGCTCTTTGGTAACAGTACAATAAAAATGTCAGAGGAGACATCAGACTCGCTCTATCGGGCTATGACCTTTCCCGTGGCCGCAATTACAGGAGATACTGGTTTCTTTACAAGTGAGGAAGCGCAGCAAAGAATTGTTGGTATCGCGAATTTTGCTCCTAACTTTTACCGGCTGACCGTCTCAGGTCCTCATCATTTCCATATGGAGGGCGATGTTGCATTACTGGCAACCAGGTTGACTCGTTTCTTCGAGACAGGAGAGCTTGTTACCGATCTTTTAGAGCGAGCAAGTTAATTAGCAATAGGTATTCCTCTCGTGTTTTCGAATCCTCGTACTACATATTTTGTAGCGGCATAGCGATAGCAAAGAGAAGCCTCCTCATGCTGAGCAAAATGAAACGGATGTACTGCGCCTACACAATCACATTCGTGCCACAGGCGCCTCGCACGCTCCAAGTGATATCATAGGGTCTCTTTTTGAGGCTGACCTGATGGCGACATTTCGAGAGATTTTCATCGATGCAGAAACTGAGCTTTTGGGGGCTGATCTCTTCTTTGGACATGGGTATGAATCAGCACATGATGAGGCTGTGGCTCTGGTGTTAGCTGCGGCAGACTGTTCTCTTGTAGACACCAGCGCTTCTATCTTGGATACGCACTACCCTAAGACGGCGGCACCAAAACTTCGCTCCTTCCTAACCGCCCGATGCGAGGAACGAATACCCGTTGCCTACATCATCGGAGAAGCCTGGCTGGGGCATTTATGCTTCAAAAGCGACGCAAGGGCGTTGGTCCCAAGGTCACCTGTCGCTGAGCTCGTGCTGAACCAGTTCGAGCCCTGGTATCAGGGACCAGATCCGCAGGTCATCATTGATGTTTGCTGTGGCGGAGGGAGTCTCGGCATGCTCACCAAGTCGCTGTTTCCCTCGGCGCAGGTGCTTTTGAGTGACGTTGACTCAGCTGCCTTGTCTCTGGCCTCTGAAAACAGTCAAGTTCACCCAGTTGATGGCATTGTGCGAGGTGATTTACTCTCGTGGTGTGGGTCTTCATGCGTCGACATCATCATTGCTAACCCGCCCTATGTTGACCGTGATGACATGCGGGGACTGCCGGCAGAGTACCGACATGAACCCAGACTGGCGCTAGCAGGGGGTGAAGACGGCCTCGATTTAGTGAGGGTCTTAATCAGAGATGCTGCTCGAATTCTTCATCCCACAGGTCTTTTAATCGTCGAAGTAGGCAACAGTTTTGAAGCACTCGATGATTTTTCGGAACAGTTGCGCCCGACTTGGGTGGAATTGGAGCAGGGTGGTCACGGCGTTGCCATTTTTATGGGTCAGGATCTGGCACAATGTGTGACATCGGAATACACCGCTAAGTCAGTGGTGTCGGTAAAGTAAAATCAGGAAAGCCACATGTCGGGTAATACTTTTGGCCGTTTGTTTACAGTGACTACCTTTGGCGAAAGTCACGGGCTGGGCTTGGGCTGCGTCATAGATGGGTGTCCGCCGGGCCTTGAGTTGTGCGCAGCCGATTTACAGCCTGATTTAGATCGACGAAAGCCAGGCACCTCCCGGTTCACCACACAGCGCAAAGAGCCTGATGAAGTACAAATTCTATCAGGTGTCTTTGAGGGTCGAACCACCGGTACGCCCATTGGTCTCTTGATCATGAATGCTGACCAAAAGTCGAAGGATTACAGCAAGATCAAAGATGTTTTTCGTCCAGCGCATGCGGATTACACCTACCAGCAAAAGTACGGCGCGCGTGATTATCGCGGTGGAGGTCGATCCTCAGCACGGGAGACGGCAATGAGAGTCGCCGCGGGAGGTGTTGCCAAAAAGTGGTTAAAGGAACGATACCGCGTGTCGATTAGGGGCTGCCTCAGAGCGCTGGGCCCACTCGAGGTGTCTCAAACAGATTGGGATCTGGTTGAAACTAACCCGTTCTTCTGTGGCGACGCATCATTGATACCAGCGCTGGAAGATTACATGACGCAAATTCGGCGCGACGGCGACTCGATTGGCGCGAAGTTAGAAATTGTTGCAGAAGGCTTGCCGCCCGGATGGGGAGAGCCTATTTTTGATCGGCTAGATGCTGATATCGCCTCTGCGATGATGGGGATTAATGCGGTGAAGGGTGTTGAGATTGGCGCTGGCTTTGCGGTCGTCAATCAGCGAGGGAGCGAACACCGTGATGAGCTGACACCAGCAGGCTTTCTCAGTAATAACGCCGGTGGTGTATTGGGGGGAATCTCTAGCGGTCAGCCCATCAGTGTAAAGATAGCGCTTAAGCCGACTTCATCGATTCAGGTGCCAGGACAATCCATAGACATCGACGGTAATGCGGCGGATGTAATCACCACAGGACGACACGATCCCTGTGTGGGTTTGCGGGCGGTTCCCATAGCTGAGGCAATGATGGCGCTGGTGCTAATGGATCATGCGTTGCGGCATCGGGGTCAAAATGCTGATGTAGTGTCACCTACGCCCGTTATCTAGTTTTGAGCGATGCTTAGTCGGCGAAACATAAAAGCCCTGCGCACAGCGACTTTAGGCGTACTTGCGACATTGGCGCTCATGTGGGGTGCCGTTGATATCGTGGGTGTATCTGCTGACGTTCTATTGCATTACGTATGGCTCAGTATCCAAGGCGTTCTGCTCGTTATTGCGATATCAGCGCCCTTTGCGGCGCTGCTGTATCGTTTACGTCGACGCCCTTAGCTTTTTACTGACTCAATATCGATTTCGAGTGTCATTCGCTCTTCAATGCCATCTAGCCGATCTCTGAGCTCGTCTAGATCGAAGCTAGCCGGCGCGCAGGTATCAAGATCAGCTACGAATAACGGCTCTCCAGACCAAGCACCACTCTCTACGCGCGATGTAAAGTGCAAAATATTGACGTCGAGTTCCGCAAGCTCATGTGTGATTTCATACACGATCCCCGGTCGATTGGGGCCCGTGAGAGCAAGGTGTAAATTCGGTTTTATTTGGGGCTGCGAGACGGCTTCTGTGATGTGTATGGCCAGATCGGTATTGTCGTCTTCCTCGACCGCCCGGTTGATGGCCTGAAAGCCTTCACTAGAAACGTGAACTAAAATGGCGCCCGCGAATGCACCGCCGAGGCGTGTCAACTCACTCTGTTGCCAGTCGCCAGCATGACTTTTCACCAACTCTGCCAGAGTCTCCACTAAGCCCGTTCGGTCTGCGCCCGCAAATGTAATGACATATTGTTGCAGCATGGATCCCCTTGACCGCGCGGAGCGGTTATCATTTCAGGTAACAGTGTGTAGATGCCCTCTATACGCAGAAATCGTTATAGGAGTTGACTGTGAAAAAAATAAGCTTGGTATTGCTCTCTCTGGTGTCTTCTTTGGCCTTTGCCGATGGCCACAAAAGTTTGGACTGGGACGCCGCCTTGAGCGGAGATCATCGATCTGAATCAAATCGTGCTCGTGACCAATACCGCCACCCGCGTGAAACACTTGAGTTTTTTGGTTTGTCGGCAGAGATGACCGTTTTGGAAGTCTCACCCGGCGGGGGGTGGTACACAGAGGTGCTTGCGCCGCTTCTGAAGGATCATGGCCAATTGGTGGCAGGACATGGAAGACCTAACGGCAGTGCTTATGGTCGTCGCTCACTCGGTGGTTATTTGCAGAAGTTGGGGCGGGCTCACGATGTGTACTCAGCTGTTGATGTCAGGGTGATGCAGCCGCCCGCTATGCCGTTGGACGTAGAGGCAGGTTCGATCGACATGGCAGTTGTATTTCGTAACGTTCACTCTTGGCTGCGTGCCGGTTCGGCTGAAGCCTCGCTGGCAGATATTCACCGCGCGCTCAAGTCTGGAGGCACACTCGGCATTGTTCAGCACCGTGGAACTGACGGCATGACAGTTGAGCAGATGAAGCGCACCGCTTACGTAACTGAGTCAAAAGTCATCGAGATGGCGGAAGCCGCAGGTTTTGTGCTCGATGGGAAAAGCGAAATCAATGCGAACACTAAAGATACTAAGGACTATCCGGGTGGCGTTTGGACGCTGCCGCCCAGCTTTGGTGCCGGTGACGACAATCGTGCAAAGTACGCGGCGATCGGTGAGAGTGATCGCATGACGCTGCGCTTCAAAAAGCCCTGAGAAAAGGAGTTAGCGCGTTCTGTGGAGTATCGGGTCGATGCAACGGGGCTGAAGTGCCCAGAGCCGGTTATGATACTCCACGCGGCTATCCGTAAAGCTTCTTCGGGCGATGTTGTCTGTCTTACGGCCACAGATCCCTCTACTCAGCGTGATGTCGCCAAATTCTGCGATTTCTTGGGACACGAACTGCTCGAACATCGTCAGGATGGGACGTGTTTTCTCTATCGTGTAAAAAAGGCGGGGTAGTGTGAGCCAGCAGACCCTCGGTGAGGCCTTAGTAGCCGTTTTTAACCGTGTTTTTCAAGCGGCGGACGCCACGGTCTTGTGTGGCGGGGCGGCTGAGCCTTATTACCAACCTGGCACACCGTCAGTCATCTATTTTCGCGAAGATTTTGATCGCAGTGCTTTACATGAGGTCGCGCATTGGTGTGTCGCGGGTCCCGAGCGTAGGAGGTTACCTGACTATGGATACTGGTATGCACCTGATGGGCGCAATGCTGAGCAGCAGAGCGCGTTTTACGGTGTAGAGTTGAAACCCCAGGCGATCGAGGCTCTGTTTTGTGAGGCCTTAGGTCTGGCCTTTGCAGTGAGTGTGGATAACCTGACAGTGGACGCCAATTGCCCCGAAATCGTTAATTTTGAGGTGGCGGTTCATCGACAAATAGGTCTATTTCGGCAGCAGGGGTTGCCAAATCGGGCGCGGCGATTCAAGGATGCCCTGAAACTACTCGCATTAGAGCGCTCGGGCTGATGGTGGTTCCAAAAGTTGTCATTGACAACGCGATATGGGTGACACCTCGTCTTTCGGCCCTCCCAATAGAACTAGTTCCGATTCGAGGGACGCAAATCGTTCCTGCCGACCTAAAGGACGCGACTGCCTTGCTCACACGGACCGTTACGCGGGTCGATGCAAAGCTATTGCAGGATAGCCCCATCACCTTTGTGGGGACTGCGAGTGCCGGAACCGATCATATCGATACGCGATACTTGTCAAAACGAGGCATACAGTTAGCGAATGCGGCCGGGTGTAACGCTGAGGCAGTAGGGGACTACGTTTTGGATGCTATCTATCAGTGCCAACGCATGGAATCGTTGATCAACGGGGCGACGGTAGGTCTCGTGGGCTACGGTGCGGTAGGGCGTCACCTTGCAGCACGTCTCAGTAAATTGGGGGGAAGGGTAAAGGTTTATGACCCCTTTGTTCAGAGCACCGACGGTGATGTGAAGCTTTGCGCACTCCCTGAGGTTCTGGGATGCTCAATCGTCTCGCTTCACGCGGCCTTGCATACTGACCAGCCGTGTGCGAGCGCTCAGATGATCGACAAAGTAGCGGCGGACTATGTTTCGCCCGATGCCTTGTTTATCAATGCGGGGCGTGGGGGCTTAGTGACAGAAGAGGCGCTTCATAGATTGGCAGACAAGGGGGTTACGCTGGTGTTAGATACCTGGCCTGATGAGCCTTTCCTGTCTCAAGAATTGCTTTCACGGGTGGTGTTTGCGACACCCCATATTGCTGGTTATACCGCTGCCGCGAAAACAAATGCCACAGAGTTTCTGGTTGAGCCGCTGGTGCGGGCCCTTAGTTTGGATAACCCGTTCGAGACGCTCGAGTCTGAGAATACGAAACAGTTCATGGTTAATCTGTCTCGCCAATCCGAGATTCATGGCTTCATGGATGTGATGAACGCGGTTAGCCGCTTAGCTCAGGACGACGGTGACTTCAGAGAGGCATTGAAAAAGTCACAGACGCCAGATAATTTTGAAACGCAGCGGACGCAGTACAGATTGCGTAATCAATACAGTGCTTTGACGTTAGAGACAGTGAACGCAAGTGCTGAACTTCAGCGTTTATTGAGTGCAGCAGGTTTTAGGCTGGCTAGTTGAAATCAAAGAGAAAGCCCTCACAGTAACTTCAGGCAACGAACAGGAAGAGCCTCATGACTGACAAAGACGATACGTACTGGCGCGAGAAGCTAACACCCGAGGAGTATCATGTTCTCCGTCAGAAAGGTACAGAACGTGCGTTCACCGGTAAGTATTGGGACACGACCGAGGTGGGCACTTATACCTGTCGAGGTTGTGGTGAAATGTTGTTCGAGTCGGACAGTAAATTCGATGCCGGTTGCGGTTGGCCTAGCTTCGACAAGCCTGCGGCGGCTGGTGCCATTAATGAGGAGCGGGACACCAGCTACGGCATGATTCGTACCGAGGTGCTCTGTCAGAACTGCGGTGGGCATTTGGGCCATGTGTTCCCTGACGGCCCCACCGAGACAGGTCTTCGCTATTGCATCAACAGTTTGTCAATCGACCTCAAAAAAGAAACTTGAGTTATGGCACCAACTGCTTGGTCGTCGCTATACCCTCGCGTTGACAGTGGTCTGCAATAGCGGCGATGTGTGAGGGTCCGATTTCGCAACAGCCACCAATGACCTCGGCACCTAGGTCAATCCAGGTCTTCACAAACTCGAGGTATTCCTCAGGTCCAAGATCTTTTCGTTGAGTAAGAAGATCGACGGTACTTCCTGGCACGAGTGCTTCCACTGACGTAAAGCCGTTCGCATATCCACCAAAGCGCACGCCCGACTTTGCAACAATCTTGAGGCCTTCAGTGACCATTTCCGGGATAGAGCAATTAATCAATATCGCATCGGGCGCGAACGGCATGACTGCCTCTATCGCCTCTTCTAGTGATTCACCAGACCGCAATAATGTGGCGTCGCTATCGCTCACCGTGAATGCAACGGCACCAATAACGCCTTCATCCCGTATCGCCTTAGCACCGGCACGTGCCTCGGCAATGTTACTCATCGTCTCCAGCAGGAAAGCGTCAATACGTGTCTTTTGTAAGCTAACGAGTTCTCGATACTGTGTGTAAGCACTCTCGAAGCCAGGCGCCACGGTGTGATCGTAGGACGCATTGAGCGGTGGCAGAGAGGCGACAACGGACACCTGGTCTGCACGCGCTGCATCGCTGATGCCGGTATTTGCTACTTGAAGCGCGGTCTCTAACATTTGCTCTAAAGACTCCTCGGGAGCAAATGTATCGAGTCTGTGACGACTTACTGCGTAGGTATTGAGGCAGATGACCTTTGCGCCCGCGAGACAAAAATCTCGGTGAATGTCTGAGACGAGGTGCGGCTCGTTCATCATCACCTTGGTAGACCAAAGAGGGTGGGGTGGGGCACTGCTGCGTTTAATCAGTTCCTGCCCAAGGCCCCCGTCCAGTAGCGTAATTTGCTTCTTCATATCTGTTGCGTCATCACTTTTTACAGTAGGTGAATCTTGAGTTGATCCAGCACGTGATTAGGATCTTCTACCATGAGCGAGTGGCCAGCTCCGGGAACGATATCCATCCGGGCACTCGACAAAGCGTCTAGTAGCGGTTTGGTAGCTCGCAGTGGGGTGAGCCTATCCGCGTCGCCGTGCAACATCAATGTTGGGGCTGTTATTTGGGCTGCGGCCTCGAGCCCTCGCTGATAAGCATTGCAGGCACGCATGTCACTATCCAGTGCGCTCTGTGCCTCATCTTCGTAACGGCGCATGCTATCGCTGACCATCCACATGCCAGGGTTTGGATTGCCACCCATGAGATTCTGCTTACTGAAGCCGAAGGACGTCAGCATCGAATGCGCGGCACCGGGTTTGTTCGCGGTTGCATCAAGAATGGGGTCGGAGACGGGCATGGGCGAGATAGAGCCAATCAATATCGCGTGAGTAACACGATCACCCAGTCGTGATGCCGTTTCGAGGGTTATGAGACTGCCCATGCTGTGCCCGACCAAGGCGACGCTATTTAGTCCTAGAGTGTTGATGAGCTCAATCGTCCAGCCAGCCATCTGTTCGATACTTTCCAACACAGGCCCCTCGGACCGACCGTGCCCGGGAAGATCTAGGGCAATGACATTCCAGTCATGACGCGAAAAGTGTCGCGCAAATAGGGTCCAAACGCTGTGGTCAAAGCCGGCGCCATGGACAAACACAAGCGAGGGTTTCGCAGGGTCAATCGTCTTGTTGTTGGTGTAGACGTAGGTACCTTTTCCGGACGAAACGAGCTTCATTAACCCCGGCCTCCAGCCACTTTTTCGGCGGCGCGAAGTCCTGCCTTTAGATCAGCTATCAGGTCCTTAGGGTCCTCAAGTCCGATCGACAGACGGATAGTTCCCTCTCCGATACCTGCTGCGGAAAGTGCCGCCTCGTCCATTCGGAAATGGGTAGTGCTGGCCGGGTGAATAACCAAAGACTTAGCGTCACCAACATTTGCGAGGTGTGAAAAGAGGTGCAAACCGTTAACGAAGGCGACCCCAGCCTCTCGTCCGCCTTTAACCTCGAATGTGAATACAGCGCTGGTGCCTTTGGGGTACAAGTCACTCGCTAGCGCATGATCTATATGACCAGGTAGATCTGGGTGTGCTACTCCGGCCACGGCATCGTGATTATCGAGAAATGTAACCACTGCCCGTGTATTCGATACGTGCTTTTCCATGCGGACACCAAGCGTTTCCATACCCTGAAGTATGTAGAATGCGTTGGTGGGACTCTGACAGGCACCGAAATCCCTAAGTCCTTCTTTTCGAGCTCGAGAGATAAAGGCAGCAGGTCCAAATTCTTCGGTGAAAACGAGGTTGTGAAAGCCCTCGTAGGGCTCAGAGAGCTGTGGGAATTTACCTGAGGCATCCCAGTCAAAGCGGCCGCTATCGACCAATAGCCCGCCGATTACAATCCCGTGACCACTTAAGAACTTTGTCGCTGAATGCATCACAAGGTCGGCACCTAACTCGAAGGGACGCACGAGGTAGGGGGTGGTAAAGGTTGAATCAACCATTAGCGGAATGCCATTGTCGTGAGCGATTTTAGACACGACCGGGATATTGAGAACGTCGAGTCCAGGATTACCCACAGTTTCAGCAAAAATTAGCTGGGTTTCGGATCTAATAGCCGCGCGTATGGCGTCTTCATCGCGTGCGTCTACAAACGTAGTCGTAATCCCAAAGCGCGGCAGGGTGAAGGCGAGCAGGTTGTGACTCCCGCCGTACAGTGCGCTGGATGCCACAATATGCGAACCAGCATCCATTATCGTCATGATGGCCAGTTGTAAGGCAGCTTGACCACTGGCAGTTGCAATGGCGCCCACACCGCCCTCTAAGGCGGAGATCCGCTCCTCGAGAACCGCGGTCGTTGGGTTACTGAGCCGAGAATACACGTGCCCAGGTCTCTCCATGTTAAAAAGTGCGGCTGCGTAGTCAGAATCTGGGAAACAGTAGGAAGCAGTTTGGTAGATCGGAGTGGCCCGCGCACCCGTCGCCGGATCAGGCTTTCCACCTGCGTGTAACGCTAAGGTATCCAGTTCGGCTGGAGAGTAATCATTCATGCCTTTCGCTCGTTGTCGCGCCATAGCGGCTTTAGAGCGCGCTATTGTACGCCGATCCGCGTGAGCATGAAGAAAAAATTGGAGCGGGAAACGAGGTTCGAACTCGCGACCTCAACCTTGGCAAGGTTGCG
>CAJWEV010000010.1 GCA_913031575.1 uncultured Halieaceae bacterium
GCATCTCTAAAATCTTCGTAGTCGTCGGCATTTATGGTGAAAATGCCTGCATAGACCTGCGGTTTTATTTCCTGAAAGCCCGGTAATGTCGCTGTCTCAGGTGCACCAGATGCAATTAGCGTGTCGCCCACCGGCGCACCCTTAATATCTTTGATACCAGCGACGATGAATCCAACTTCACCTGCTCGAAGTTGATCGGTAACCGTTCGCCGGGGTGTAAACACGCCGATCATGTCGGCTTGATGAACCTTGCCGGTAGACTTCACCACAAATTTATCGCGCTTTTTAATCTGTCCCTGCTTGACGCGGACCAGCGAGACAACCCCCAGATAGTTGTCAAACCATGAGTCAATGATAAGCGCCTGTAGCGGCTCATCTCGATCGCCCTCAGGCGCGGGAATATGCTCCACTAAGTACTCAAGGGTGTCTTCAATTCCGAGACCAGTCTTGGCACTGACAGGCACAGCCTTGCTAGCCTCAATGCCAATAATCTCCTCGATCTCATTTTGAACACGCTCAGGTTCTGCCTGCGGCAAATCCATCTTGTTGAGTATTGGCAGTACCTCAAGGCCCTGTTCGATCGCGGTGTAACAGTTTGCAACCGACTGAGCCTCGACACCCTGCCCCGCGTCCACCACCAACAGGGCACCTTCACACGCTGCTAAGGAGCGAGAAACCTCGTAGGAAAAGTCCACGTGTCCAGGCGTATCAATGAAATTAAGCTGATAAACCTCACCGTTGCGGGCCCTGTAGTTCAGCGTAACGCTCTGCGCCTTGATCGTAATGCCGCGCTCACGCTCGAGATCCATAGAGTCAAGCACTTGTTCGGCCATCTCTCTGTCGCTTAAGCCGCCGCAGTGCTGGATAAAACGATCAGCCAACGTCGACTTACCGTGGTCGATATGGGCAATGATGGAAAAGTTGCGAATGTGACTCAGATCAGTCACGACGGCTCCCTAAAGACGAATGAGGGCTTTGATTGCTCCCGAGCGCGCGAAGTGTAGCGCAGGGTTCTGAGCAATGACCACTCAATGTTCAGTCATTTTCTGGTACTTTGATACCAATGAACTGTGGCGCACCCTGCCGGATTAGACGCACCGACACCGATTTTCCTGGCTCTAGGCCATCTGCCGCCGATGAGATGTCACTCAGCCGACTAATCGCAGAGCGTCCAAAACGGGTCAAAATATCTCCAGCCCTCACGCCACCCTTAAAGGCGGGAGATCCGGGCTCGACTGAGCTGACAACCACACCACCACGAACTGCGGGACCAGGTTCATCAGAATCATCTAACTCCTTTACGGTCATGCCCAACATACTTACCGTTCCCGGTTCACTGGGTTTTGTAACAACTCTCGCGATCTCATCGGCCTCCAAAGCGCCAATTTCAACCTCAAGCAGCATTTCCTCTCCGTCTCTGATAACAGTGACATCTACCGCAGCTCCCGGCGCGAGTAATCCCACGATGTGCGGAAGGTCGGCAGAAACCTCTATCTGTGCACCATCAACTGCGACGATGATATCCCCGGACTCGATACCCGCACGTTCAGCAGGCGAGTTGCCGCCTACCTGCGCTACTAACGCCCCTCGCGGACGATCCAAGTCAAACGACTCGGCGAGCGTTCGATCAACATTTTGAATACTGACACCCAACCAGCCTCGAACCACTTCACCACTGGTCTGCAACTGCTTCACGATGTTAGTGACAACACGCGCAGGAATGGCGAAGGACAGGCCAATCGAGCCACCCGAGCGCGTAAAGATCTGCGAATTCACCCCGACAACCTCTCCAGCCAAATTAAAGAGTGGACCTCCTGAATTACCGGGATTAATAGCCACGTCCGTCTGAATGAAAGGAACATAGTTTTCGCCCCTTTCCGTTGGCAAACTTCGCCCTTTGGCACTGACAATGCCAGCAGTCGCTGAATAGTCCAGGCCAAACGGTGACCCAATCGCGAGAACCCACTGCCCTACCTTCAAATCCTCGGATTTACCCAAGCTCAAAAAAGGTAATCCATTGGCATCAACTCTAAGTAATGCAAGATCTGAGCGCTGATCAGTGCCGATGACTTCTGCATCGAACTCTCGACGGTCCGCAAGTCTTACAATTACGGTATCGGCGCCATCCACTACGTGATGGTTGGTGACGATGTATCCATCCCTCGAAATGATAAATCCAGAGCCTGTGCCACCACCTCGGGGTGCCGGTGGATTGCGATCCTGAAAAAATCGACGAAGCGCCTCAGGTAATTGCTCCAGCTCTTCCAGCTCTTCCATTTGCCCACGTCCGGAGCGCGATGGAGCCTCCACCTCCGCAATAATCTTCACTACAGCAGGCGACCTCTCTTCCACGATAGTTGCAAAATCGGGAAGTGCCGCCGCCGCGAGCTGACTGACACCAATAAACATCAGGGCCAAAGTGAGTCTAAGCATCATTTATTTTATCCTTTTAACTAAAACGTTAGGTGGACATCCGAACGGCACGAAGAGATGGTCGGTCTGAAATCCACTAGTGGTTGATGTCAATGATGATTTCATCCAACTCATGATCGACCACCCGCTCCAGTTGAGGCTCGACCGTGCCAAAGAGGGATCGACTACTCATCCAGCGTAGCCCAGCAAATGTGCCCAACAAACCAATGAAGAAACCAGCAGCTGCTCTAACATCACTGTCAGCGCCAACCACAAGCGCTAGCGTAATGCCGAAAAACAACGGCAAGCCGTATAACATTAGCGCTCCCACCGACAATGTGGATCTAGGAATCGATATTTCAACCCTGTCATTTACTGAACAGTCGGTTGCTTTTAAAGTTTCTGACTCGCGCGCTCGCACAAGCCCTTTATCACTTGTCAGGACACCAGCCAGCGTTCTGTGACCGCAGCCAGAGCGAGCGACACAGGCGCCGCAAGCAGAGTTCCGACTGGTCTCGACCCATACGGCAGCCCCCTCTAGCGCCACAACTCTGCCGGTCTCAAAAATCGTCATTACTTCAACGACTCGGTACAACACGCACTGCTTCAGCAATCAGCCGAGCAGCGGCGAGTGGTACCTCGCCAATTACAGTCACCAAAATACGCGTACCTGAGACAACACTGCCCCTGGAATAGGTCAAGGTGGCACCGTGGCGCACGGCACCCTCACCCGCCGATAAATCATCCGCGAGCGGTTCGAATACAACCGTCGCAGCAGCGATGCCGTCACTAACAAACAATGCTTTTTCCTCGAAACCTCGCGCAAGGCTAGCCTTGTAGCCAAGGGGCAAACCGATAATATCAAGATGCTGCATCAGCGAAGTAGCGCTTTCCGCCGTTATTGTGTCGTCTCTCGGCGTTACCGTGATTGAAGCATATTCATGTCGTTCTAGAAGCTTCCCATCCTCGCTGAATGATTCTGATTTAAGAACTAACCCAGAAACATCATCCAGTGCCAGGCGATACCCCAGACGCAGTCCGTCTCGCGGCCTGAGGTGCAATGAAGCCGTGGGCCTTCCTGCCACTTTGGGGCCGAGCTTCAGATGCAGCGAGTAAAAAACGCTTAGCTCGCAGGCAGTGACAGCGGGACCACGTGGCGCCCAAAAAGTTTGCGTCTCCTCAGCCGCAGGAGCATTTAGGTAATTAAGTTGTCCCAGGTCTTGCCCGGCCACATGCGACTTCGAAATAAAGTTCCTTGCGCCGGAAGACTCCTTGAGAAACGTGCCGGAGTAAGAGAATTTCTGATGCGACTCCTGTATCTGATCGATAGCACGCGCAATCGATTGGTCTACATCACATTTATCTTGAGCGTTTGCGCGCGAGGACAGCACAACAGCAGTGGCGATAGCAATGGAGAAAAACGCGCACCTCAACTGGTTCACCGCCACCTCAGCCGCTATTGGCTGTCCGCTGGATCAACTGACCGAGAAACAAGGGGCATAATAGAGACCGCTGATGCAGTGGTGATATGCACTTGCAGCAGTGACTTGAAACGTTCGTCGGCAAGCCGGTTATAGCTCGCCCTGTTGCTGTACGGGTCAACTGTTGTCACCGATGCCGGCGAGGTTACAGTGCGTGGCTGCATTACCTGAGATTCTGCAAAACTCGCTTGTACCGCGCCTGTGCCCGGGACTTGGACAATCGCACCCGGAGCAGTAACTGAGTTTATGGGTGTCTCGTTAAATAACAGGGCCTGCTGGCCGCCAAGAACAACAGCAAGGGTGACCGATGCCGCAACGGCCATTGAAATCAGTGGATTCGCATACCGCCTTTTCTCAGATAAAATCGTCTTTCGAACAGCCTCACTCACGTCGATTTCTAGTGCCGAAACTCGCTGACCAACTATCGCCTCACGGATCAGCTGCTGTCGCCGCCAATACACACGTAATTCCTCGGATCCAGCAGTACCCCGGAGCGCTCGCGCCATATCAAGATCATTGGCCTCTCCATCCATCAGGGCTGACAGGCTTTCCTGATCAACCGATGAAACTGTGCCGCTCACAAGTTTATCGTCGTCTTTTATCAACCTTCATTCCCCTGAAGTTGCCGAGCCACTTTTATATCGATGGCTTCGCGTGCCCGAAAAATCCGGGACCTGACTGTACCAATCGGACACTCTAAAACGTCCGCTATCTCCTCATAACTCAAGCCTTCGAACTCACGCAGTGTCAGCGCGGCTCTCAACTCTACTGGTAATTCCTCTATCGTTCGAGAAATTAACGCCTGTAATTGTTCACCCATAATCACCTCGTCTGGTGACTCGTGATCTTTTAATCGGCCTGGAACATCAAACACTTCCAAAGCGTCCAATGCCATATCAGACGAAGGCCTCCGCCCCATTGCAACGAGATAATTCTTCGCCGCATTGGCCGCAATACGATACAGCCAGGTGTAAAACGCACTATCGCCGCGAAAACTGGGGAGTGCTCGATAGGCTTTGATAAACGCCTCCTGAGTCACATCCTCTACCTCAGCCGCATTGTTTAGGTAACGAGAAACGAGCTGCGCCACCCTCCCCTGATACTTCAAAACCAGAAGATCGAACGCGCGCGAATCCCCCTTTTTTGCGCGTTTTACGAGCTTGTCGTCACCATCGCTGAGTGCCAAAGTACCGCTTCCCACTTAGCAGATCTGGCGTCTATCACTTCTGCCCAATCTGTTTTCTGTTTCATATGATGTTTGATGTTTCGAAAAGTTCAATTTATTTGACACAATATTCGATACTCATTCTATCCCTCCAGAGTGCCGCAGCTGTTGCATGGAGTCCATGATGCGAGATACACATTTTGATGTTCTAGTCGTCGGAAGCGGCGCAGCAGGTCTCAGCCTTGCACTACAGCTCCCAGAAACCCTCTCCATCGGCTTGTTATCTAAGTCTGATTTGAATTCCGGCTCTACATCATGGGCCCAGGGTGGAATGGCCGCGGTATTGCACGAGCGTGATACGATTGAATCGCATGTCGCCGACACCCTGCAAACCGGGGCGGGTCTCTGTCATGAGGGTGCAGTGATATTTACCGTCGAGCAAAGCCGCTCTGTTGTCGACTGGCTTGTAGCTCAGGGGGTAGATTTTGATCTGAGAAACGACCAACCGGACGATGAGCTTAGAGAGTTTCACCTGACGATGGAGGGTGGGCACTCCATACGCAGAATCCTGCACTCTGCCGATCATACCGGCAGCGCGATCTCAAAAGCGCTCAATGCGCGCATTACTGAACGCTCTAATGTAGAAATTCTAACTGACCGTTGCGTTGTCGATCTAATTGTTAAGGATGGCGAAGCTACCGGTGCCTATGTGCTAGATACAAGATCTGGCCTAGTGGAAACTATGGGAGCGAGGGCGATTGCATTGGCGACAGGTGGAGCCAGCAAAGCCTATTTGTATACTAGTAATCCGGACGGAGCGACAGGCGACGGTATCGCTCTGGCATGGCGCGCAGGTTGTCGGGTCGCGAATCTTGAATTCAACCAATTTCACCCAACCTGTCTATACCATCCGAAGGCTCGAACATTTTTGCTGACGGAAGCGCTACGAGGAGAAGGCGCGACGCTTCATCTGCCGTCGGGCGAGCGGTTTATGCCGCGCTTTGACCATCGAGCGGAACTCGCGCCTCGCGATGTTGTTGCTCGCGCAATTGACCATGAAATGAAGCGATTGGGTCTTGAGTGTGTCTACTTAGATATCACACATAAATCGAGTGAGCAGATTCAGGAACACTTTCCCACGGTTCAAGCCCTATGTGCGGAGCTGGACATTGATATCGCTAAAGAACGAATACCCGTTGTGCCGGCAGCACACTATACCTGCGGCGGTGTGGTCACAGACCAGTATGGCGCCACCGATGTACGAGGACTTTACGTTATAGGCGAAACTGCTTGTACAGGCCTGCATGGCGCCAATAGGATGGCGAGTAACTCATTGCTCGAATGCTTTGTTTACGCGGCTAGTGCTGCAGAGCACATGAGTATCAACCTGCCCGATACAAGGCCCGGTCGACTGCCAAGCTGGGACGACAGCAGGGTCCGAATGTCGGACGAAGCAGTTGTTGTTCAGCACAACTGGCATGCCCTGCGACGTCTCATGTGGGATTATGTTGGTATTGAGAGGACCAATAGACGACTCAAGCGAGCGGCGAACCATATTTTCGTCCTCGAGCAGGAGGTCGACGAGTACTACGCGAGCTTCACCATTACCAAAGAGTTGCTTGAACTCAGAAATTTAACACTGGTTGCCAAGTTGATGGTCGACTCAGCCCGGAGCCGAAAAGAGTCAAGGGGGCTGCATTTCAACAGTGATCACCCCGCGATGCTCAGCGTAGCCCGGGATACCGTACTAGTACCTAAGGACGGACGGAACACCTCTACAAAACTGCCTCAGTACATACAAGTCGGATCTAGCGTTTAGGTGCATCTCGCTTATACCCTCTTATTACTGATACGATCGGCCGTAACGCATCGCCGGGGTGTGCGCGCCCCATTAACCATTCCAACATATCTTGGTCAGTCGAACTCATAAGCTCTCGATAGAGCGCTTTGAGATCGGGTGATAAACGCGGGTATTCGTCAGCCACAAAATCGGCCAAAAACAGGTCAAGTTCAAGTAACCCACGCCGACTTGCCCAACGCATTCTGTTATGGTCATTATCCGTCATGGCTGGAGCGTAACGGAAATAAGAAAGTCATTCGATAGTGACGTGACATATGGGAATAAAATCGTGAGTCAAAACTTGACCGACCACATACTTTCGTTCGATGGAACCGATGTTCGCGACGTACTTCATGGTCAAACGACGCGGAATTTTAAGACACTCGATCTACATAAGCCCATTGACGGCGCTTTTTGTGATCTTAAAGGTCGTGTCATCACCGACTTCACAGCTGTGCTCTCGTCAGAGGCGACCGCACTTATGCGGGTGAGCGGGACTGTTGCTGCACTACTTCAAGAGCATCTGGCCAAATATCTGATGTTCTCGAAAACAAAAATGACCACACACGACTGGCAATGTTGGGGCTGCAAAGACAGATCAGATAGCTTACCCACGGGTATACGTATCCCGCGCGAGGATGGCCACTGTGAAATATGGTCGTCGCCATCCACTCCGCCCACGGACGCGATATCACCGGACGAGTGGCTGCTATTCCGAGTTACCCATGGAATGGCTCGTATCAATGAGCACAGCGTAGGAAAGTATTTGCCGCAAGACCTGAACTACGATCTCAATGGTATGATTGATTTTGATAAGGGGTGTTACACGGGGCAAGAAATTATTGCCCGCCTCCACTACCGAGGCCAACCAAAACGGCGCCTCAGCCTGCTAATGGTGAGCTCATCGGCTCAGCCAGTCAACGACGCGCGAATCATCAATAGATCAACGGGAAAGTCAATCGGCTCAGTCATTGAGTCAGTTCGAGATGAAGACGCCTATCTTTGTCTCTGCGAAGTTGTCACGGACGTAGCCTCTCTAGATGTTGAGCTGGACGGCAACCTAGCCAAACCAGTGCCCGTTCTCGGAAAAACTAACGATTGACGCTGCTAGCAGGCGCTCTCCCACCGAATAGTCTGCTCCCCCCTCGATGCGAGCCATTTGTTAGTCATACTGAAATGGGCGCAATCAAAGAATCCGCGATACGCACTCAGCGGTGATGGATGTGGGGCAGTCAGTACCAGATTGCGGGGCCCATTCACCAAGACGTGTTTCTTCTGCGCATGAGCACCCCAGAGTAAAAAAGCGGTGGGCTGATCTGACGCAGCAACGAGGCTGATTATGCGATCAGTAATCGTCTGCCAGCCAATGCCTTTATGTGACTCAGGCTCACCCGCACGGACACTCAAGGTTGTGTTAAGTAGTAAAACGCCTTGCTCCGACCAGCGTCCGATTTGAAAACGACTTCCCGCCGTCGCGCCTAAATCTCGCTCCAGCATCTTCCGAATATTTAGGAGTGAGGGCGGCGCGGGGGTCGACGCTAAGACCTCGAACGCACGGCCCGTCGCCTGATGCTCACCGTGATACGGATCCTGTCCCAGGATCACCACCCGAACGTCTCTTGGTCTCAGGCCTTCGAGCGCAGCAAATAGAAGCTCAAATGGAGGGTAGTAGCTATGGCCGCTGGCAAGCTCTTCGCCTAATTTCTCCTCAATGCTTCGCGCAGTGGCGCTGGTCAACACGCCTTCGAGTGCGGATTGCCAATCAGCGGGGCAAATGTCTAAGAGGGTCATGAGGGTCAGAAGGTTCGGAATGTAGCTCAAAAAACAGTACATCAACTGTAACACTCCGATTCATCGTATGTGAGATACGCTGGACACTTGGGCACCGCCACCAGGAATTAGATCATCAGACAAGTGGGGACTCTCAGTGCAAAGCGATTGATGCGCGTTGCGCTCCATTAAATGTCAAATTGTTATCGAGAACTTCAACCCAGCACGCAGCAGTTCCGAGGCTATCCATGAACTTCATGCCAGAGATCATTTTAGAGCCTTATTTCTGGAAGCGTGCTGCTCAAATAGGACCACGGGCAACGGTCCTTCCGAAAATGATCTCAGATACCCACCATTTAATAGGGCAAACTGTAACCGTCAGAAACTCTCAGATAACGCACACTATCGAGACCAGTGGCATAGATTACATCGGGTGCCATCCAGCGGCTGCACTGTCACCAATCGAAATTTTGAACTACCTCGAAAAGGCTTCACTCAGCGAGGCGCGAGGAACGCCAAGCGTCAACGCTAACGGCGATTACACCCAGCCACACCAATCCAAAAGTCAGTGCGGTAATGAGGTTTGCGGGCTCCTTTAAAATAAAAATGGCCACTAGCAACTGTAAGGTCGGACCAACGTAGGTCAGTAGCCCAATGGTCGAGAGTGATAACGATCTTGCGGCAGCCACGTATGTCAGCAGTGGGATTGCAGTAAATACGCCACTGAATAACAGAAAAAGATCAACTCGAACCCCATGAACACCCAAGCCGGCACCATTAGTCAAAGCCAGCCATATAATGGCAAATGGCGCCATACACAGAGATTCAAGAAACAGTCCCTGAAGTGAATCAGCCTCGATCTGCTTTCTTACGGCGGCGTAGAGCGCAAAACTCAGCGCCAGTGTTAGCGATACCCAAGGAAGACTCCCGTAAGACATCAGCTGAACTAGCACGGCAGCAATCGCCAGACAGATCGCAAGCATCTGCACTGGCTTAGGCTTCTCTCCAAACACAAAAACACCCAGCGCGATGGTGAGCAAAGGCAACATAAAGTAGCCGAGACTTGCCTCAGTCGCTCGTTCGTTAGTCACCGCAAAAACGTAGACACCCCAGTTGATGGTTAGCATGAAGGCTGCCAGCGCTACCCAAGCAAGAAACCTAACGGTCGACACGAGTGCTAGGGTCTCACGGAGCCTCCGGCAAAATAAAATTATTACCAGTGTAACGGGCAAAATCCAAAGGCCGCGATGCGCCATCACGTCAGTGGCTGCAACTGGCTTGGTTTGCATCCAGTAAAGCGCGGCCAAACCCCAAATAAAGTTAGCAATGAGTGCGAGTCCTACACCTCGCAGCGCTCCGGTATTACTGCTCAAATGATATACTTCCGTCTGGCTGCCCGACCTTGGGCGCGCTACTTAATCATCCACGCGTCTGAGGTGCAAGCGATGAGTCAAATCAACGATACAAAGCACTCGGTGTGCTAAACAGGACTTCCTTTGCTACACGCTGGGGTTTTGCAGGCACGCTAGCAATGTTTGGGACATTGATAGTTCCAACTAATACGAGTGCGCAAAACCCTGAACAATACGCATCAGTCCTACCTTTGGAGGTCAGTCTGCAGCGGATCGAGGGGCAAGCTCGGCGCCACTTTTCCGAGCGATGCAGTGCGTTTTTCGTAGGCTTCGATGACCGAGAAGCTATCTTACTCTCCGCATGGCACTGCATTGATGGTCAGCTGTCGCCTTTGCGACAACCCAAAGTGTCGGTGCAGGGCGATCTTGTCGAGGTAAACATCGTTGAAAGCGGAAAAACTATGGATCGGGACTGGCTCGTCATGAGAGCACCGCGTGCCCCCTTCACCTCGCTAATCCCCTTCAAACTCAGTCGGCGTCCTGTGGCTGAAAATGAATCGCTCATTGCCCTTGGTTGGGGGCGCGAGAATGTTTGGACTGACAGCGAGGCTATCGCTGTGGAGTGCCCCGTTATCAGCGCAACCTCATCAATTGAGCTGCGCTGCGGACTGACAAAAGGTGATTCCGGTGGTGTTTTAGCAAGACAGCTTGAAAACGGTAAGCTCGAGGCGGTTGGAATTATCTCGAGCGGAGATTCGCTCTCGCTGAGTTACGCTTTCCCATCGTGGCGGCTGCCCAATGTCTTTGACTAATAGCCTTGCCTAGCGGGCGCGGGTGCACCAATGTGTGATTCGCCCCGGCGCTTTGCCAAACCGATCTGCTTCTGACGCTCCGCGAATCGGTGTTTCTGCTCCTCGGTGTGCGCGTCATAGCAGCGCGGACAGGACACCCCTATTACGTAATGCGGTGACCGCTTTTGAGCATCGTCGATGGGAAAGCGGCAGGCAAAACACTGATCGTAACTGCCCTTCTCCAGTTTGTGGTTAACTGCAACGCGGCTATCAAAAACAAAGCACTCGCCTTCCCAGCGCGAATCATCATCTGGGGTCTGCTCAAGGTAACTTAGGATGCCACCTTTCAGATGCCAAACGTCCTCGAATCCCCTCGAGATCAGCAGTGACGTCGATTTCTCACACCGAATACCACCAGTACAAAACATCGCCACTTTTTTATGTTTTCTTGGATCAAGGTTTTGATCTACCCAATCAGGGAACTCTCTGAAACTCTTGGTATGTGGGTTTAACGCTCCTTTAAAGGTGCCAATTTCAACCTCATACTCATTACGCGTATCGATTACCAAGACTTCTGGATCGTCGATGAGAGCGTTCCACTCTTGAGGCGACGCATAACACCCAACATATTCGTTGGGATCAATATCCGCCTGCCCCATGGTAACGATTTCGCGCTTTAGCTTGACCTTCATTCGAAGGAACGGATGTTCCTCGTGATATGAAAATTTGTAGTCTAGGTCTGCCAACCGTTCGTCGGCGGCTAAGTATTCGAGTAGCGCTTCAATGGCGGCGCTACTGCCTGCCACAGTTCCGTTGATGCCCTCCCGTGCGAGCAGCAACGTTCCCTTGATGCACCTGTCGAGGCAAAAATTGAGAAGCGGCTCACGTAGCGACTCGAAGTCATCCAGCCGCACAAACCGATAGAGAGCAACCACCTGGGTGGATGCACTCGTCTGGTCCTCACTCACGCTTGACTACCACCCATACAGTTAGGTGAATCTGGTGAGCCATTTCGCTCACGCCACTCGCTCTCAGTATAGGTATGGAGGGCCAGTGCGTGAATTGGCGCTCCCATGAGCGGCTGCAGAATGCGGTAAACCTCTTGGTGACGTTTCACCAGTCGTAGACCTGAGAATACATCCGAGACAAGCGTCACCTTGAAATGACTTTCTGACCCTGGAGGGACATTGTGCATGTGACTCTCGTTCACAATTTCTGCAAAAAATGGGGCGAAATGATCGGTAAGGCGCTGCTCAACTTGATTTTGGATGACGGGCATACGTTGGACTCATGGTAGTTAGGTATAGGATATCAGATACCTTTTTCAGCTGGGAACTGTCACCTGGTCACTGAGTGATAGAGGCGACACCAAGTTCGATGTGTGGTTTAACAATAAAGGGGCGGAGCCAGTCGCCATGCATCAAATCGAAACGAAGCGTCAAGAGCCCTCTAACCTGCTGACCACTCAGATCGCTTTGTTTATCAACGGCAATTCATAGCATCAAGCACGGTCGCGGTGCTGCTAAGGCGCAGGAATTGGCGGCCCAAATTCCATCTTGGGGTGTAAAAGTTCATCTCGAAGCGATTGATCATGCCATCGGACCCAGCACATACGAATAAGTGCCATCACCCAACGCAGCGTTACCGACCAGCTCACTAACCCTCGCGGCAGCCGCTAGACTGCGCCTAACCAACCGTTGACATGACCCCACCATTGGTTACGACATATCATTTACACTTGGAGGGTAACTAGCCTCAAGGAACTCATTGTGAGTGATACTGAAGACGGCACTTCCCTGCCTAAAACGCCTTTTTGGCGTCACCTATTGGCCATGGTGTATGACCTATTTCTTGTCATCCCGCTGCTTATGGTTACAACGGCTATTTTGGTTGCAATACACGGTCCGACAGACACGGCAGCTGTAAGGACAGTGCCGGCTTGGCAGCAATGGACTCTGGCTTATGTAACCTTGATCGGCTTCTACGGCACCTTTTGGCGGCAAAAAGGCCAGACCCTGGGTATGCAGGCGTGGCGAGTCAAGCTGGTGCCCAAGGGGACGTCGAGCAGAGTTACCTGGGGTCAGGCGGCCGGTCGCATCATTGTGGCGTCTATGCCCTTTATCTTGGGCTTAATGCCCTACCAGATTTTCGATGTAAACGATGCGGATCTTTGGATTTACGTGGCTAGCGCAGTAATCGTGAGTTGTGGATTTTTATGGAGATTTTTCAATAAGGAGCGGTTGTACCTCCACGATTTAGTGACCGGCACTGAACTTAGGCTGACACCTCCGAGAAAAAAAAACTAGGATCCCATTACTATTGCTTTTTGAGGAGCAAGACCAATCCGAAGCTCCAGCAAAGTATCACGGTCATAAGTGAGGCTACGCCACCACTCATCCCCATCAGAAGCGTCACTGGGCCGAAAAAATCCTGACTGATTCGGAAAACGACGCCCACTAAAACGCCCACAAAAATACGTGAGCTCATGTTCGTCTCCCTCAGTGGACCAAAAATGAATGACATAGCGAGAATGACCAGTCCGGCACATGATAAGGGCTGTAGCACCTTATTCCAGAAGGCTAACTCGATGTCGTTAGCAAGCAGACCTTGGCTGCGGAGGTAGTCGGAATAACCCCAGAGTTGACTGGCGGGCAAACTCTCTGGCTTTACCGTGTCCAATGTAAGTAGATTGGGGGTAATCCCGGACACCCATTCGCGTGTTGTTTGACGCGATACTTGAGTGCCGGAAGCGGTCATCTCTGTCGCCGCGACGCCCTCGAGTAGCCAGCGATCACCTTGAAACGTTCCACGGTCAGCGGCAACCGAGCGCTCTAGCGCACCAGACTCATCAAACTCAATCAGTGTGACACCAAAAATCAGGCCTCCGCGTTGCACCGCGTCGACATGAACAAATGTACTGCCATCCCTGTTCCATGTGCCGTATCGGCCCGCCAAATTGGGATCATCACGCTGCGCAAGCGCACGATGACTAACCGCAATTTGCTCCGAAACTGGTGCGACATATTCACCAACGCCAAACCCTACGAGGGCGACAATGAGTGCAGGCTTTACGGCCATCCACGCCAGCCGAGGCATCGCTACGCCCGCACTCCTGATAATCGTGAGCTCGCTACTCGATGCTAACCGCCCAAGCCCTAAGAGTGCGCCAATTAAAGTTGCGTAGGGCACGAACTCCTCGACCCGTCGGGGCAGCGTCAGGGCAATATAAATCAAAAGATCTGCGAAACCGTAGGTATCACTCAGGTCACCTAAACCGTCTATTAGATCACTGAGACCATCCAAGACTACCAGCACGCCAAGCACACCCACAATTGACCACAGCAACGTCTCTAGCAGATAGCGGTCTAGCTGTTTCACACGCGTCCATTGAGCCATCGTGGCAGCTCTTCTTTAAACAGCAGGTATAGGCCGCTCAGTAAAAACAGCGCATGCACAGCAATGAATATCAGAGCCGAACTCGAATCTTCGGAGATCGCACGCGCCTGTGACAGGGCAACAAAATAAAGTAGGAATACGACCAATGCAGGACCCAACCGCGCATAACGACCACGACGTGAGTCTGTACGGCTAAGAGGAATCGCAAACAACGCCGTGATTGGAACGATCATTGGCAGCGACACCCGCCAGCCAAATATTGCTAAATGCTCTGGATTATCGGATGAGAGCAGCATACCAGTTGGCAGAGTTTCTATACGGGCTTGCGATCGCAATCCTCCTTCCACCTCCGGTATGAGCGAACGATAGCCACTGAATTGTGTCTCGGTCAGCTCAGCACTGCCGAGCGTCATGTCGTACCGCTTTCCATCAGACAAAGCCAAATATCGCCGGCCCGACGCTTGATCGATCTCGATCGAACCGGCGTCGGCAAGCGTGGCCGACAGTGACATACCCGATTCGGTGCGCTGACGCTCTGCTACAAAAACAGTGTCCATGCGCCCATCATCATCGATGCGCGCCACGTAAGTAACGTAGTCACCACCACGCTGTTTCTTGAAACGACCCTCTGCCAAGACGTGCATGCCTTCAGCCGAGCGTGGCTCCGAAAGCAGTGCATTGGCTTTGAGCGCGCCATAGGGTCCGGCGAACAGTGCAATAACGGCAACGCCAGTGGTGATTGCCAATATTGCGGGAGCCACGTACTTATACAGCTGCGCCTGACTCGTGCCACTTGCCCTCAAAATAACCATCTCGCTATCCGCATACAGGCGGCCAAATGACAATAGCAAGCCAATATAGAACCCGAGCGGGAGAATAAGTTCGAAAAAAGCTGGCAACTTGTACAGCATCACTGGAAGCAAAACTCCCGCAGACAAATCGCCAATAGCGGCTTCGGCTAGGTATTTTATGAAGCGCCCACTGAACACCACTAGGAACAATACCAGCGATACCGCTAGCGTGTGGGTTACGACGTCGAGCGTAAGATAACGAAGTGTACGCATTTTTTTAGGCGGTTAGTGTGCTTAATTGGCCATCAAGGTTTTGTTCTGGCTTTCATCATCATACACTACGCCGCAGTTTGACCAGCCCGATTTACGTAAGGAAATACCATGAGTAAACTCACGGTTCACGGTGCCAAGGCGGCAAGTGCAGCCACGTCTAAAAGCGATATTGTCGTTGTCCCGTTGTTCACAAACGAGGACCTCAGTGCTTCCGCATCTCAGGTCAACACTGCAGCCGGGGATGTCTTGCAGCGAGCAATCTCCATTGGCGATGCAGATGCAAAGCTAGGAAAAATAACCACCATGGTCGGCAGTGGCAATATCGCACGCGTGATGTCGGTAGGTTGTGGTGATCGCGCGAGCTTCAATCTTGAGGCTCAACTGGTGGTAACGGCTGCAGTGTCGGGGGTCCTCGCCGCATCGAAGGCGAAAAATGTCATGTTCGTCGGAGATACAATCGCTGACAACAAGGTCGCCCTAGCTCAATTTTTGGAGTTTTTAGGCCGTGATACGGCGATGGCATGCTACCGCTACACAGCAACTTTGGGTACGCCTAAACCAGGACCTACGCTTACTAAGCTGACCGTCGCGGTCGACAGCATCTCAGCCGCCAAAGTAAAACAAGCGTTAAGTGTAGGCGCCACTATCGGCAACGGCGCTAACTTGACGCGCGAGCTAGTTAATTTGCCTGGCAACGTGTGTACTCCGTCTTATCTCGCCAAAGAAGGACGTGCGCTTGGCCGCAAATATGACAAGCTGTCAGTTTCGGTGCTCGATGAAAAGAAAATGGCCAACATGGGTATGGGTTCGCTGCTATCAGTTGGTAATGGGAGTGATGAACCATCCAAACTCATCGTAATGAAATACGATGGCGGCCCTGCCAAGCAAGCCCCCTACTGCTTAGTCGGGAAAGGCATTACGTTTGACACTGGTGGTATTTCCCTCAAACCCGCCAAAGGTATGGAGTCCATGAAGTTCGATATGGGTGGGGCGGGATCAGTATTTGGTGTGATGCAGACGGTCGCCGAGTTGGGTCTCAACATCAACGTAATCGGTGTTGTTGCCGCGGCCGAGAACATGCCTAGCGGCTGCGCGACTAAGCCCGGCGATGTCGTTACATCGATGTCCGGTAAAACGATAGAAATTTTGAATACCGATGCAGAGGGCCGACTTGTCCTTTGCGATGCCCTGACTTACGTCGAGCGGTTCAAACCCGCAGAGGTCGTGGACATTGCGACACTTACTGGCGCGATCATCGTGTCATTGGGTCATGAGGCGTCTGGTCTTTTTGCCAATGACGATGGGTTAGCCGAATCACTGACTGCTGCGGGCCTCGCCTCTGGTGATGAAGCGTGGAGGCTGCCCATAAATAAACGCTACGACCGTCAGTTGAATAGCAAATTCGCCGACATGCAGAACATCGGCACGGGTACAGCAGGCAGCATCACTGCCGCATGCTTCTTGGCTCGTTTCGCTGAAAAATACAAGTGGGCGCATCTCGATGTCGCTGGGACAGCATTTCAGAATATGCAAAAAGGAGCCACTGGCAGGCCTGTACCGTTGCTAGTTGAGTACCTGCGCCAGAGAGCGGGTTGATAATCCGGTAATGACGCGAGTCGATTTCTATGTGGTTAAGTCATCCGGAGCCCAAGCACGACTGAGCATCGCTGCACGTTTGACGGAAAAAGCTTTAGGTAGGGGCCATCGCGTCTTCATCAACTGCGATTCAAAGATACAGCTAGATACGCTGGACGACTATCTCTGGCGATTCAAACCTTCTAGCTTTGTTCCCCATTGCCCCGCTTCAAGCGATGCAGAAGAGCGAGTCGTGCTCGCTTTTGAGGACGCTCCTGGCTCGCACAATGATTTTTTGATTAATCTCGCGTTAGCACCTCCTAGCTTTTTTGCGCGCTTCGAGCGAGTGGCCGAGGTGGTAACACAGGATAAGGATTCGCTTCGGGCGCTGCGTGACGCGTGGCGCCATTACAAGGATAGAGGCTATCCGCTGACCAAGCACGATCTTCCCTAGGGCATAAAAAAACGGGCAGTGCATGAGGTTTACTTAAGCCATGGATAAGACATTTTCACCCGCCGATATCGAAACGCGCTGGTACGAGGAATGGGAAGCAAAAAATTACTTCGCCCCAGGTTCCGGTGAGGAGTCATACTATATCCCCATCCCACCACCGAATGTCACCGGCACCCTGCACATGGGGCACGGGTTTCAACAAGCGATTATGGACGCACTCATTCGCTACAACCGAATGAAAGGCCGAAGCACGCTCTGGCAAGTCGGAACCGACCATGCGGGCATTGCAACGCAAATGTTGGTTGAACGTCAGCTGGGGGCTGAAGGCATAAGTCGTAGTGATCTTGGTCGCGAACAGTTTATCGATAAAGTCTGGGAGTGGAAGGAAGAGTCTGGCGGCACAATAACGCGTCAACTGCGACGGCTGGGCGCGTCGGTCGATTGGTCCCGTGAACGTTTTACTATGGATCCGGAGTTATCCGAGACAGTCAAGGAAGTCTTCATTCGCCTTTATGACGAAGGCTTGATTTACCGAGGCCACCGCCTCGTAAACTGGGATCCCAAACTTCATACCGCTATCTCAGATCTTGAAGTCGTTCAAGAGGAAGAAGACGGGAGCCTCTGGCATTTGCGTTACCCCATTTCTGGTAGCGAGGAGACCGTTACGGTCGCAACGACACGTCCCGAAACGATGTTAGGTGATACGGCTGTCGCGGTAAATCCTACAGATGAGCGATACGCGCACCTGATTGGAAGGACAATCCTCCTTCCCCTGACGAATCGCGAGATACCTATCATTGCCGATGACTACGTAGATACGGAATTCGGATCGGGCTGCGTAAAAATCACGCCAGCACACGATTTTAACGATTACGCCATAGGCGAGCGGCACCAGCTACCAATTATCAACATACTGACCGCGGATGCGCATTTGAATGATAACGTGCCAGAACCTTTTAGAGGCATGGATCGCTATGAGGGCCGTCAGGCGGTGGTCAAGGCAATGGACGCACTTGAGCTACTAGAAAAAGCTGAGGATCACCGCCTTAAGGTGCCGCGTGGCGATCGCTCTGGCGTGGTGATTGAACCTTGGTTGACGCCTCAATGGTATGTCGACGCGAAAAAACTCTCGGGCCCCGCGATGGAGGCCGTAGAAAGTGGAGCCATCGAGTTCGTGCCCAAGCAATGGGAAAACACCTACTTCGCCTGGATGCGCGATATTCAGGACTGGTGTATCAGTCGGCAGCTTTGGTGGGGACACCGAATTCCCGCCTGGTACGACTCTGAGGGCAACGTCTATGTCGGTAAGGACGAAGCGGCGATCCGTGCGAGACACGATCTCCCCGACAGCCTTGCGTTGAGTCAAGACGAAGATGTGCTTGACACCTGGTTCTCCTCGGCACTCTGGACATTTTCAACATTGGGTTGGCCCGAGGAGACGGAAGAACTAACCAAGTTCCATCCCGCGTCGGTCCTGGTAACAGGTTTCGACATCATCTTTTTCTGGGTCGCACGGATGATCATGATGTCGCTGCACTTGAAGCATGAGGTGCCATTCAAGCAGGTATATGTTCACGGACTGGTGAGAGATGGAGATGGGCAAAAAATGTCCAAATCCAAGGGAAACGTGCTTGATCCAATCGATCTTATCGATGGGATAGATCTTGAAACGCTGGTGAGTAAAAGAACATCGAGCATGATGCAACCGCAGCAGGCGGCCAAGATTGAAAGGGCAACGCGCAAGCAATTTCCTGATGGCATACCTGGATACGGCACTGATGCACTTCGCTACACGTTTTATTCGCTGGCATCGACGGGCCGTGACATTAAGTTCGACTTAGGTCGAATGGAAGGGTTTAGAAATTTTTGTAATAAGCTGTGGAATGCTGCTCGCTATGTATTGATCAACACCGAAGGCTTTAACCCCGCCGCACCCAGTCATCGAAGCCAGGCTGATGACTGGATACTGAGTCGCTTGCAAACAACGGCTCAAGAGACCGCAAGCAGCATAGAGCGATATCGATTCGACCACGCAGCTCAAACGCTCTACGACTTTGTGTGGAACGAATATTGTGATTGGTATCTGGAGCTATCTAAACCCGTTTTATGGGACGACACATCATCGAATGAACTAAGGCAAGGCACCCTCCGAACACTTTTGGAGGTACTTGAAACCACTCTGCGGCTAATGCACCCGTTAATGCCATTTATCACCGAGGAAATTTGGCAGAATGTGGCGCCGAGGCTCGGGATTAGCGGCGATACAATTATGCTCGCCCAGTGGCCTAAGGCCGACCATAGTCAGATCAATGCCGAAGCCGAAGCTGAAATTGAGTGGCTCAAATCCATTATCGTGGCTGTCCGAACTATTCGCAGCGAGTCAAATATCCCCCCGGGAGACGAATTGGCACTTATTCTCGGCAACACGGTTGCAGAGGACGACGCCCGTATAACTCGACACACGCAGGCACTGGGCAAACTTGCCAAAGTGGTAAGCATAAAGATTGCATCATCTGACGAGGAGCAACCTCCCACGCTGAATGCGCTGGCGGGAACCATCGAGGTGATGGTCCCGATGGCCGGTGTGATTAATGTAGAAAAGGAGTTAGCTCGACTTGATAAAGAGCTCGATCGACTGACTGCAGAGCTAGGTCGACTCACCCGCAAGCTGAACAATGAAAATTTTGTCGCGCGAGCACCCGCCGATGTTGTGGACAAGGAAAGAGCAAAACTGGCCGATATTGAGATGTCAATTTCGGCAATCACGGCTCAAAAAAGCAAGATGGAAGAGTTGCGTTAGGACTCAACCGCTGTTATAGCTAATAAGACGATAATAATGAAAAGCGGAGCGAGAGATGGCAGAGCGCTGCATCGGCACCGTAAAGTGGTTCAACAATGCTAAGGGGTTTGGTTTCATTACGATGCCAGATCGGTCTGAGGACATATTTGTTCACTTTCGTGCGATTGAAGGAGATGGCTTTAAAAGCCTGGCTGAGGGTGAGGAAGTCGAGTTCGAATTGACGGAAGGGCCCAAAGGTTTACAAGCCGAGTCTGTTAAAAAAACTGGTTAACATCGAGCATCTGTGCCAAACGCTCGAGTTATAGGCGAGCAAATGGCCACCCACGACCCTTCTATAAAACAACTCGCGGGTTTAAAAATTCCCTACGCACGACACCCTCGTGTTCGCGCTATCAAGCGTCAGGGACACTACCCGAGTATGCATGGGACCAAGTTGTGGAGTGCCAGTGGCGTTCTCATTGATTACATAGCATCGACCACTGCTATTGCACCTCAATCCGTGATTGATGCGGGTTGTGGCTGGGGCCTCGCGGGTATTTGGTGCGCTAAAACCTTTGAATCTGCGGTTGCCTCGGTTGATGCCGACGCCTCTGTCATGCCCTACCTTGAGCTAGTTGCCGATCTGAATGAGGTTGAGATAACCCCCGTAGTGGCTCGATTTGAGCAGCTAGATACCGCTTTATTGGGTGCCACCGACTGGTTGATTGCCGCTGATGTCTGCTTCTGGGACGAACTGGTCAATCCGGTAACCAGCATGATTAAAAAAGCTATAGAGAGTGGGACCAAGCGAATTATGATATCTGACCCCCGACGGGAACCCTTCTTTGATATGGCCGACACCATCTTATCGGACTATGGAGGGGAGCTTGTTGAATGGCGTGTCGGTGACAGTCGGCATTCTGGCGTTATTCTGGTAGTCGAAAACGCCTAGCGTGAGCGTGTCTCTCGATAGGTTTTGGTCACCGTGACCTTTACCCGTTCGGCGGAGCCATCGAGTACCGGTCTAAATCGCAATTCGCGCAGGCTCTTTTTGATTCTTATCGCATCCCGAGCGCCATTCGTACTCGAAATTTCCCTTATTTCTCTTACCCTTCCGCGCGTTGTTACATCAAACGAGAAAGTCGCTTGAGCTACCTTTCTCACAGGTAATAGCGAAGCGGTAATTAATCCGTGAGGCAACTCGACTGGTTCAGAGAACAGTTCAGGAGATTTTTCTGCCAAGCGTCCATAAGTACTGACGGCATCACCGCTTCTACCATAGAACCAACGCCAATCTGCCAGAGCCAACTCTAGTTCGTCATTTCCTGAATCGAGCTCTATCGCCTCTTTCATCATCCGCACCCCGATGCGAAAAGCGCCACGCTCGATATTCGCAAGCTGCTCGTTAGTCACTGACCGCTCCTGTAAAACCCTGGGCTTATAGAGTGGCAGTGATTGGCTCTCCTCCACGTAGGGCTCAACCGCAAATGAAATCAAATACAGGATCTGCAAACGTCGTTTCACCAATGCTGAACATGCCGTTACATCAACTGTGTCACCTCGACAGGCTCTGTGGACGACATCTTCAAGATGCTCAGCAAACTTTAGGACATCACGCTCGATGGCATGCCACTGAGCTACCGCCAGCATCGACAACTCATGGTCGTAGTACTCCAATGCAAACTCTAGACCTTCGTCAGTCCAAGACTCAGCGCCTAATCCGGCGATGCGATAACGATACGATAACTGCCGAGAGAGACCTTCACTGTCGCCTAAACGGCGAAGCACGGTTATCCAGTCATTGAGCGCTTCTATCTGAGAGTCAGTTGTCAAACCAGAATTCAGCCGTAAATTGTGGAGACCCTGTTGAAAAAGGTTGGCGGCTGACTCCGATTGCCCCAAACGCATAGCCTCGTGTGCGAGCGATAACCAGCGCTCTGCTAACGCGGGGTGGTACGCCCCCAGGTCCGTTTGTAATGCGAGCACGTCTCGAACACGACGTTCGTGATCGAATAGCGCTTTTGAATCAAGTATGACATCGTCATCGACAGTCTGTTTCTCAATGGGCAACACAAACATACCGACTGGCTGAGGCACCACTACCGCATCAACCACGGCTGAGAAAAAAAAGCTAAGAATCGTGAATCCGGTGATGAGATTGACTTTGCGCATTACGACAATATAGCGCAAAACATCGTAGGCAAAAAAAGGCCCGCAAGCATGCGGGCTAAAAAAATTCTGAGCGGATCGCATAACTAGTTGCGAACATACTTATGATAAAAACAGTGTAAATTAATTCAAATTTATTATTATTATGAAATACATTCCTAAAGGTTATGATTATGGACATTAGCAAGCTCGCGAAAGCCGATCTAAACCTACTCGTTGCACTTCATGTACTAATCGAAGAGCGGAGCGTTTCCAGGGCTGCAACCCGACTGCACGTTACGCAACCTGCCATGTCCAAAACACTGAATCGGCTGCGAGACACATTCGACGATCCACTCTTCGCGCGAAGCAAACGTGGCATCCAACCGACACCGCGTGCGGAGGCGCTTGCCAACGAATTAATTCACGTTCTGTCAGACATCGAGGGATTACTCGATGCGGGTGAATTCAGCCCACAGGCCTTCAGGGGTGAAATCGTCATCGCGATTTCCGAGTACGTGGGTTTCACATTGCTACCCTCCCTCACCGCCAGGCTTGAGACGCGGGCACCTAAGTTAAAGTTGAGAACTATTACCCGTGCGGAGCAGCAACTCGATCTTCTAGCCGACGGTCGCTTGGACTTTGCTATCCAGCTGAGCCGAAATAGCTATCCATCAGAGTTCAGGCACCATGAGTTAGCTAGTTCGCCGCTAGCGGTGTTCGTGCGCCGAGATCATCCCCTGACTCAGCAGCCGATCACGGAAGATAACCTTCGGCTCTTTCCACAGATTAATCTATACATCGCTGACAGAGCAGAAATCGATGACGTGGATCTGCCAGCGTCAGAGGTGCTTGGTAGCGCAAAAGGTACGGTGGAAACCTCTCACCTACTCACCGCATTTGAAATCCTTCGAAGTACCAATTATTCCCTTGTCTGTCCAGCTTATATGGCGCGAAATGATGGTGCGACGCGCGATTTGGTGACATTGCCGATCCCAGAAAAGTATGGTCGGACCGTTGAGTATTCGCTGGTAGCGCACGACCGAACAGCGCGGTCGCCCATTCATCAGTGGTTCTGGAATGAAGTGATTGACGCGGTACGGGCATTACGTGTCCGAACCGTGCACAGAGGTTAGGGTCAAAGGCGCAACCTTTTTCACGTCACCTATGCCATAATCCGCGCCGTTTTTTGTGGAGTGACATATGAGCAAGAAGGCTCGACCACCAATCCCTCAACTAAATGGCAGAATTATTGAGACGCATTGCCATCTCGACTACTTATCTGAGGCAGAACTCGAGTCTACGATGAGCAAGTCGCTAGCTGTTGGTGTTGACCGTATCATTACCATCGCGGTGTCGCGCGACAATCAGCAAGTGGTACAGGAAATTGCCTCGCAATATGACAGTGTCTGGTGTACTCAAGGCCTGCATCCCCATGAGGCCGCAACTTGGGACACCGCATTTAACGACGAACTTAGGCAGCGAGCGACCGACAAAAAAGTCGTAGCGGTAGGCGAGATTGGCCTCGATTACTACTACGAGCATTCAGATCCAAAGACACAAATCGCCGCCTTTGAAGGACAGCTAGAAGTTGCCATAGAGACTCAGAAGCCGGTGGTGATTCATACCCGCGAGGCAGAGAGTGACACCAAAGTCGTTCTGGGGAATGCGGCGAAAGAGCTTAACATCAAAGGCGTGATACACAGCTTCACTAGTAGCGTAGACTTGGCGGAGTACTGCCTCGAAGAGGGCTTCTTCCTCGGATTTAATGGCATCGCGACATTTAAAAATGCTGATAACGTACGCGAGGTAATCCGCAAGACACCAATGGACCGCATTCTGCTCGAAACGGACGCGCCTTATTTGACGCCAGTGCCCTACCGCGGCGTGCCGAACGCGCCTTTCTACCTCCCTTTCATCGCTGAAGCTGTTGCGGATCTCAAAGAGGTTTCAACCGACGAACTACTCGCGACCGTTCACAAGAACAGTCTAGATTGCTTCTTTCCTGATTCATCATGAGTTTTGCTATTGGACAGCGCTGGATCAGTCACGCTGATCTGGAACTTGGGCTTGGCATATGCGTTGAAGCCGATAGCAAAAGGGTTACCTTGCTTTACCCTTCAGCCGAGGAGGAGCGGACTTATGCAACTGACAGAGCGCCCCTCACTCGCTACGAGCTAAAGGTTGGTGACCGCCTTGTGCACATAAATGGTCGCGCATTGGAAGTCACTCAGGTTGATGCGATCGCTGGAACACTGAGTTACGAAACTATCGAGCGCGAGTCAGGCGAGACCTTCACGGTACACGAGCAATTCATCGCCCCCGAAGTAGCGGTTAACTCACCGCAGGACCGACTGCTTAATAATCAACTAGATAAGGTCGGTGACTTTAACCTCCGATACCAAACGCTATCAGAGCGTGCGCGTCTACTGTCGAGCGATACCAGTGGACTAATAGGTGCAAGAACGTCCCTTCTGTCACATCAACTCTATGTCGCCAGTGAAGTGGGTAATCGATTTGCCCCGCGCGTCTTATTAGCCGACGAGGTAGGCTTAGGTAAAACTATTGAAGCAGGCCTCATTCTCACTCAGCAGATTCTGAGAGGTCGGGTACAACGCTGTTTGGTCGCAGTCCCCGACCCATTGCTGCACCAGTGGCTTGTTGAAATGCTGCGACGGTTCAATCTGCAGTTCGCTATTTATGATGAGGCACGTCTCGATGCTGAGGCGGAGGAGTTCGATTTCGAAAACGACCAGCTGGTCCTCATCCCATGGTCATTTATTCAGGAAAATGACAGCGCGACGGGGCAGCTATTGGCATCGGAGTGGGATTTTCTCATTGTTGATGAGGCGCACCACCTGAATCTAGGGGACGACGCGAAAACCGCTGCCGATAGGGCGTTGACGAAGTTAGCAACTTCCACTCGAGGCCTTCTGTTGCTGACAGCGACGCCTGGACAATCTGGAGTCGATAGCCATTTTTCTCGTCTGAAATTACTCGACTCAAATCGATTTAATAGCTTTGAGCAATTTATCGAAGAACAGAAGCGGTTCGAAGATACCCATACCTTGATTGAGGCACTGCGCAACAGTAAAACTACCCCCGAGCTTCCTGAGGGTATCGATCCCTCACTGACTGCAGACGAAATCGCAAAAGCGCTTGTCGACCAATACGGCACGGGTCGGGTCTTATTTCGAAATTCAAGAAAGTCGGTGCAGGGCTTCCCCAAGCGGCACTTGCATCATTACGCTCTTCCTAAGGAGTACGGTACTGATATTGTCGATTCAGAGCGCCCCAAGTGGCTGGCTGAGCTCTTGAAGTCTCTAAAACACAAAAAGGTACTGGTGATCTGCCGTGACAAGTCTACCGCGATGGCACTTGAGCATTACCTTCACCTTCAAGTTGGTATCCGGTGCGCTTCATTTCATGAAAATTTATCACTGATAGAGCGAGATCGCGCTGCCGCCTATTTTGCCGATGCAGAAAGTGGTGCGCGCGCGCTGATTTGCTCCGAGATTGGTAGCGAGGGGCGCAATTTCCAGTTCGCACAGCACCTGGTCTGCTATGACTTACCCGCGCATCCAGACCTTCTTGAACAGCGAATTGGTCGCCTTGATCGGATCGGTCAAAGTGGCGTTGTGAATATCCATGTGCCAGTCTCAGAAGCTTCTGTCGAATGCGTGCGGTTTAGATGGTTCCATAAGGGCTTGAACGCCTTCGAGACAAGCTGCTCGATTGGGCACTTAATCTACTCAGAGTTGGGAAAAGAGCTGTTGCAATGCGAGGACAGTGGAAACTTATCTGACACATTGCTGCAACAGACAGTTGCGCTCAAGGAGCAGCTTTCTGCTCAAATGGATCGGGGGCGAGATCGTTTACTCGAAATCACTTCCCATGATCCCGACAAAGCCGCTGGACTGATCGCGACCATTGAGCAGAACGAGCGCATAGACAGTTTAATGGAGTTTACTGACCACCTATTTGACCGCCTGGGGATCTATACTGAAGCTGGCGCGGACGAAACACTGATTTTAAAGCCAACTGAAAATCTGGTCACTGGCGATCTACCCCTGCTGGACGACGAAGGCATCACATGTACGTTCTCAAGAGAACTTGCACTGAGTCGTGATGACCTCCACTTCCTGACATGGGAGCACCCACTCGTTCGAGAGACTATAGATGTGGTTTACAACTCCGAACTAGGTAACGCAGCAGTCGCACTGATCAAGCAAAAGAGTATCAAGCCCGGGACGGTACTCATCGAAACGCTGTTTAACGCGGACTGCCCAGCGCCCAAGCGCCTGCAGATCGGACGCTACCTCGATCAGCAGCCCATTCGTTACCTGATAACGCTCGACGGTCGAGACCTCAGTGAAGCCATTGATTGCGAAGCATTCACAAGATTGCTTAAGCCAACAAGCATCACACAAAGCGCAGGTGTCGTGAGAGAGCTCCGGACCAAAATTTCGGCTGCGCTCACCCATCTGGAGGGTCGCGCCGCGGAGCAAGTCAGTCTATTACGCGATGCTGCAACGTCCATGATCAGTCAGGAGCTCAACAGTGAGGCCACTCGGCTAGAGGCGTTGGGACGCCGCAACGGTTCGGTGCGCGATGACGAACTACAGATGATCAAGCAGATTCAAAAGGACAGCCTAGAAGCCGTTACTCGAGCGGAAGCAAGACTTCAAGGCGTGCGGGTAGTAGTTGCAATCTAATCATCACTCATTTGGGCGATACCAAATGGGTGATGAGTAGGCACGCTCCTGTACGGTGTCAGGTCTGCGGGTATCTACATCGCCGCCTAGTGCTAGCTTGTCGAGTAGTGAGTGTCTCGGCGTTGGCACCTCGAGGACACGCACGTAATAAAAAGCGGCCACCGCAGGATCAAACTCAGGGTCGCGCCACTCGGATGTCAACGTAGCAGCGCCGGCATCGTTGCTCCAGGTGCCGGCCTCCAGATCAACCGTATTCGGCACTGGACGTAAGGATCCGTCTACCTGCAATCGATCTGGGGAGGACCACGCGATATCAAAGATTTGCTCGTTTGCCTCACCGGCCTCATCAACCCAGCCTTTCACTATCTGGATCCGATCCAATGTGCCTGATTTCGGATCAGCCATTGCGTGCACCAGGAAAACAGGCGCATTGCCCTCTTTTTGATAGAGTTCGCCTCCCATGGGTACGGCACCGCTGCTCGCATAAGGAAAGGGCGACGCCTCCAGCGCAGAGGCGTCTAAGTTATAACCGCCGTAAAATCGTAACCCTATACGCGACCCTGTCGTCGCATAGGTTTCACGACGCTTCATCGCCTGCATGATGGATTCCCGAGTATTTTCCTCGGCCCACACAGCCGCTAAACCCTGAGCACCCATCGCCCAACCAAACGAGCTGTTTGCATTATCCGACCACCCCACTCGTTTTAGAGAAGGCCGGGAGTCAGTAGCGAACTTTCCGTGAAAATTATTTTCCTCAGCCGCAGACAAACCAGTATGAGAATCCGTTGATCCGATGACGCCAAATTGATACGGATTTAGGCCGATTTCGCGCTCAATCTGCATCCCTCTTACCAATGCAGATCGAATAAAATCCCCAACTTGCGGCTTGTACTCTGTCCAATCGCGCTGAATGTAGTAAGGGTAATCCTCAAAATCAGCAAACAGATCATTCGGTGACAATAGGGGATGTGTTTCGGAGTCGCCTTTATATTGAGTTATTTCAACAATGGGCTCCCAGCGGCGCCTCATCTCGGCGTACTCCACACCAATGGGCTCGTTGCGCATAGTAATGGTGTCGAACATGGCGCCTTTTGAAATGTTAGAGTTGTGAGGAATTGCGATGAAGTTACCACCCGTTGCTTTGCTTGTTTTCTCTAGCCACTGCCACAAATCTTGTGGGTAGCGGCTATCGTCGAAGCCAAATGGTTGAAACGTCTTCACTGCGTCACTATCGAGGTCAGTCATAACCACTCTGTGCAAATTCGCGCCGCCGGGAATCAAACTGTATTCCCAGCCCAAAATCGCCGAGAAGGTTCCTGGTACGTTATTGGCGGCCGCAGCATCGGCTGTCTCATGCCAAGCCTTGTATTCCACCGAGGGTATCTGAGGAAATACTGACGTAGCTGCATCAAAGGCTTCAATTGCTTCCTGGGGAGTATCGTATGGATCCGGCAACTGACTAACGAAGAAATTTCGACCCTCACCCTTACTGATCGCATCTCTGATCAAATACTGGCCGTACCACAATCGCAATTTTTGCCAAATACTCATCCCCTGCGTTGGTAACCCAGCCTCATAAAGTTGGCGAACACTTCCCAGGTACTCGGCGTGATCAGATATGACCAAAAAATCCAGTGGCGTTCCTATTTGTACCCTTGCTTTATGTCCTGGGTGCTCGACTGGAAGCCCACGGGCAAAGCGATATGCTCTGTCAGGGCCCACAGAAAAGTTTTGATTTGTAAAGGCATCGAAAGATAAATTCGTGTGGAGGTGCGTATCACCCCACAAAATTTGCTTTTCCGTGGCCCATGCTTGGGCACATAAGAGCGCAGACAAAATGCCCGCGGCTACGCGTATTTTCATTGTTATTGTCCTCATTAAGACGCCGATTTCACCTAGCGACCTTTCCACTCAGGCTTTTGCTTATTGAAGAAGGAAATAACAGCGTTTTTGGCGTCTTCACTATCAATGCAAATGGCCTGTAGCTCGGCCTCTTTAGAAATCGTTTCATCGAGGGTGTGCGTTTGACCAAAACTTACAGCAGCTTTGGTGTAGCTCAGCGCAAGTGGCGATCTATCGGCCACTTCTTTAGCGTAAGCGATACCGTCCTCACGAAGTGATTCGTCGGAGAACACCCTGTTGACCATACCCATCGCCATAGCCTTCTCCGAGCTCAACTTTTCTCCCAGTGCCATGAGTTCATAAGCGCGTTTGGTTCCAACTAGTCGGGGAATCAACCAAGTTGCTCCACCATCTGGCACCAGGCCGATAGCCGAGAAGGGTTGGTATAAATAAGCGCTCTCTCCCATACAGGCTAAGTCGCAAGCCATAGCGTAGGAGTAGGCAATACCAGCACAAGGACCATTGATCACCGCTATCCAGGGCTTTGAGCTGTTATAAATAGCAAGCACACCGGGCTTATACTCATAATTCAGATCACTCTCTACCGACTTACCGTTGGCCATCCCGTCTCCCTCCGACAGGTCTGCGCCTGCGCTAAACGCGCGTCCATTGCCTGTAAGCACCACGGCCCTGACTGATTCATCGAGATTGGCCGCTATTGCAGCCTCTGCAATTTCACGCCGCAGGGCAATGTTGAAGGTATTCATTTTTTCGGGGCGATTGAGCGCAATGACCATTACGCTGCCATCTTGAGTCAACTCAAGCGTCTCATACTGACTCATAATTATGCTCCGTTTTGCTGGTATACCCTCTAGGGCATTTGCTGTTTGAATCAAGGGTGTTCAGTCTGCGGATGCTGGATCGAGTACTTCACGAAGCTCCCGCTTCAAGAACTTCCCGTTAGCATTTCGTGGAAGTGGTTCCGCCAAGAACCAAATGTACCTGGGCACCTTGAAAGCTGCTAGGCGTGTAGACAGATGCTCGCGAAGACCCGATGCATCCAACATGGCACCGTCTTTCACGTGAATTGCTACACCAACTTCCTCGCCCAGTCGTTCGTCCGGCACAGCGAATGCGACGCATTCGAGGACCGCCGGATGATCGAAGACCGCGAATTCTACTTCGGCACCATAGATGTTCTCGCCACCTCTGAGGATCATATCTTTCGCGCGATCCACCAAGTACAAGAATCCCTCTTCATCAAAGTAGCCAATGTCACCAGTGTGCAACCAGCCATCAACAATTGTCTCGGCGGTGGCCTCGGGGCGGTTCAAATAGCCCTTAATTACCGCCGCGCCTTTGACACAAATTTCTCCCATCTCTCCCACGGGAAGATCCTTTCCATTTTCGTCAATCACTTTGCCGTCAAAAGTGGGCGCCAGGTAGCCGCAACTAGACGGGCGCTCTACGAATACGTCCCCAGCAATATAGGTGATGATCCCGCAGACTTCGGTCATACCATAGCCCTGCGCTGGTCTCGCTTTTTTAGTGACCGCATCCACCTTTTTCACAAGATCCGGCTGAACCGCCGCACCACCACCACCCATGCTTGCGAGGCTAGAGGTGTCGTAATCGTTAAAATAAGGATGCGTCAATAGCTCCCGCGTCATCATGGGGACCGCGCTAAGCATGTTTACGCTCTCTGCCTCGATGAGTTTTAACGCCTCGAGCGTATCCCATTTGTACATGAGGACAAATCGGTTTCCAGCCAACGTCCCTGCTTGGACTGAACAGTTGTTTGCTGTTACGTGGAACAGTGGCGTAGCAATCAAGGAGGTTGCTGGGGGTGGCGATTGCACGTCGACTTCGCTACCGCCTTCAGATTTCGAAAGCGCCGATGCCGTCGCGAAGGCCCGCCCCATTGACACCACGTTCAATACATTGGTGATGCACCCACGGTTCGTTAATTGCGCTCCTTTAGGCCGGCCGGTCGTACCTGAGGTGTAAAAAATACAGGCGACGCTGTCGGGGTCGATGTCAATCGTAGGTAGCTGAGCACCCTCAACCATTGCCGAGTGAAAGTCGGTGGCTGCAACGGGCGAGTTAGGCTCACGCACAGAGACCACCTTGATATCGGTATATTTCTCCTGAATTTGCGCAAAAGCCTCTAATCGACGATCGTCTGCGATCAATACTTTGGGCCTCGAATCATTGAGGGCATAATCCATTTCATCCGCCACCCACCAAGCGTTCATACCCACAATGGCCGCCCCAATACTATTAACCGCCCAATGCGCCATCATCCACTCCGGATAATTGCGCATGGCAATCGCCACATGATCTCCGGGGCCCACACCCTGCTCCATCAACCAACCGCCGAATTCCGCGACTAACTTGGCAGTTTGCGCGTAGGTCCAGCGTTCATCATTGTAGATTAAGTATTCCGCATCCCCATGACCGATCGACAATGCCCAGAGATCGCGCATCGAACCCGGGGCCTGAGCAAAGGCTTTGACAGGCACGCCATCGCGCTCGATCGTGGTTAACTCGAGCAACCCACCAGGCGCCGTGGTCATCTCAAGAGCTTCTTTGAATTGGGCTACAACAGACATAACGTATTCATCTCCGAACAACTTGTGCTTATCGTTATTAGCCGCCAAGGCGGTCGCACGCGTTTACTCACTCTGGTTTGCGAGTCGCAATACCAGCGTGTATAACGCACCCAAGAACAATACTGAATCGGTAAGCACTTAGCTACATTGGTGATCAAAAAATGGCGCAGGGACTCGACTTAACGCATTTAGATCAATGGATACGAGACCATGTGCCCGCCTTCGAGGGCGATCTCAAAGCGGAAAAATTCGCCGGTGGGCAATCGAACCCAACATTTAAGTTAACGGCCGGCGAGAACAGCTACGTCCTTCGTCGCAAGCCCATGGGAACATTGCTAGCGTCGGCGCACGCCGTTGACAGAGAGTTCAAGGTTTTATCTGCGCTGGCGCCGACAAATGTACCAGTACCCAAACCTGTCACTCTGTGCGAGGACGATTCCGTTATCGGTTCGATGTTTTACATAATGGAATACCTTGAAGGGCGTGTCTTTTGGGACCCCGCTTTACCAGAGGTATCGGATCAGGATCGTGCAGCCATTTACGATCAGATGAATCAGGTGATGGCAGATATGCACAGTGTGGATATCCACCAGGTTGGCCTGAGTGACTATGGCAAGCCAGGTAATTACTTCGAGCGTCAGATCGGACGGTGGGAAAAACAATACCGGGCCGCAGAGACGGAAACGATTCCCGAAATGGAAAAGCTCATCGATTGGCTACCTCGGAACATGCCGATAGATGATGGCCGTGTCTCACTGGTGCACGGCGACTATCGATTGGACAATTTGATCTTTCATCCCTCGGAGCCGCATATTATCGGCGTCCTAGACTGGGAACTATCGACTCTAGGTCACCCGCTCGCCGATCTCGCTTACCAGCTTATGGCGTGGCAGTTCCCACGCGAAGCCGGCATTAACGGTCTTGCCGGGCTTTCTCGCGGCGTTTTAAACATCCCAGATGATGAGAGTTACATCCGGCTATACTGCGAACGCACAGGACAGCCTGGTATCGAAGACTGGAATTTTTATATGGCCTTTTGCTTCTTTCGACTAGCCTCAATAACACAAGGCATCAGAAAGCGGGCTTTAATCGGTACAGCATCAAGCCCTGAAGCCGAAGCAAAAGCGGCAATGGTAGGTCCTTTGTCCACCATGGGCGCTGCTTACACCGACTAGTCTGACGCTCCTTGGAAAAATGTGGCTAAGCCACAGCAGTGCCAGCTCAGGCCAAAAACTTGCCCTGAGTCTCACCAACGAAACATAAGGAATACGCATGGAGATTTTTGGCTATCTGGGACTTCTTGGCAGCGTTGCCTTACTGATATGGATGGCTCTGCGCGGTGTGGAAATTATGTTCGCGGCGATATTGAGTTCGCTCTTCGTCATCATTTCAAACACCATGCCCCTCGCAGATTCACTGGTAAACGGCTTTGCGGGCGGACCATTAGGCGCTTTTACCTTCGCCGGTAAGTTCTTCTTCCTATTTGCCGCTGGCGCCATATTTGGCAGGGCTATGGGAGACAGCGGCGCAGCGGCGAGCATCGCCATGGCGTTAGTAAAGAAACTAGGGGCAGATAGAGCACTAGTCATTACTACGTTGGCCTGTGCCGCACTGACTTACGGCGGCGTCGTTGTCTTCGTCGTTATCTTTGCCGTTTATCCCTTGGGTCTACAATTACTTAAAGAAGCTGATATTCCCAAGCGGTTGTTCTGCGCCGCACTGGCCTTAGGGGCCGGAACCTTCACCCTCACCGCGCTACCGGGAACTCCTTCGATTCACAATGCGATATCGGCCTCTGCACTAGGCACCAGCTTGACTGCGGCGCCACTTCTCAGTTTTTTAGCCGCCGCGGTTATGGTTAGCTTGGGTCTCTGGTACCTCGAGCATCAACGTGCGATTGCAAAAGCGGCTGGAGAAGGCTTTGTTCCGGGACCACGCGATGTGATTCAGGACAGCAGCGATGCCAATCTCCCACCCTGGCAGGCCGCTGTCTTCCCACTCATTGTCGTAATTGGGCTTATCGTCTTGCCGCGACTAATCAGCCCAGAGTCGGGATCGCTCGCTGACCTAATGCAATTCGCCGCATCGCAGCCAATCATGTGGCCCAGCATTTCGCTAGCCATGGGCACAATGTTGTGCCTGGGACTATTCAGCAATATTCGAAAAACAGGCTTTACGACCCTAGGTAATGGTACTAACGACTCACTGATGCCGATGCTCAACAGCGCGGCGATCATTGGTTATGGCGGTGTTGTGGTGCAGACAGCGGGATTTCAGCAATTTGGTGATCTTGTACTCAACTCAGGTCTACCGCCCCTGCTGTCCCTATTTGGTTCGATTAGCGTCATTTCAGCCATTACCGGATCGGCATCCGGTGGTCTGCAGATCTTCATGCAAACCATGGCACAAGATTATGTCGCCATGGGCTTAGATCCTGAGGTCGTTCACCGAGTGGCTACCGTGGCAGCTGGTGGCTTTGATTCGCTGCCACACTGTGGTGCAGTCGTTACTATGCTCACCATAACGCAGTTGACTCATAAGGAAGCGTATCGAGACACCGGCATCATCACAGTCGTTATCCCCGTCATCGCCACACTGACCATTATGGCTGCAGCGAGCTTGGGACTGCGCTAGCGCCTCGGATATGAAAAAAAGGGCAGCCATCGCTGCCCTTTTTATTGGATGGTTTTATTTATAGGAATCCATCAAATGGCGCTTGTAGAGCTTGCCGTTATCCATTCGCGGTAACTGCTCCATGAAATCAATCGATCGTGGCACCTTTAATGAGGCGAGACGTTCCTTCATCCACAAGGTGAGGTCCTCTGCGGTTTCAGTCGACGCGTCGCCGTGATCCATCAACTGCACAACGGCCTTAACCTCCTCACCAAACTCTTCATTCGGTATGCCGAATACCGCGACGTCAGCGACTTTTGGATGTGTTACAAGTAGACCCTCTATTTCAGCGGGGTACACGTTAACCCCCCCTGTAATGATCATGAAGTTCTTTCGATCGGTGAGATAGAGGTAACCCTCCTCATCCAAATAACCCATATCGCCAACAGTTCCCCAACCTCTGGAGTCGAAGGCTTCGTCAGTCTTCCCGGGTTCGTCGAAGTATTCGAAGCGCGCTACCTCGGCAAAGTAGATTTGACCCACCTCGCCGACGGGCAACTCTTGGAGGTTATCGTCGAGAATTTTGGGAATACCAGTCAGTGGTCGGCCCACCGACCCCGGATGTTCAAGCCAATCCTCAGAGTCGATAAGGGTGAAACCAACACCTTCGCTGGACGAGTAATACTCGCAAATAACGGGACCCCACCAATCAATCATCTGGCGTTTAATATCGATAGGACAGGGTGCTGCCGCATGAATGGCGCGTTGCATACTGGAGACGTCGTATTTCGATCTACGCTCCTCGGGCAGTTTCAGCATGCGAATAAACATGACAGGTACCCACTGGCTATGGGTCGCCTTGTGGCGTTCTATGAGGGCTAGCGCCTGCTCGGGATCAAAGCGCTCCATGATTACCGAGGTGCCACCCTGTATCAGATTCAGCGTGTTGTAGTGCAGCGGCGCAGCGTGATAAAGCGGTGCCGGCGAGAGATAAATGGTGTCCGTGTTAAAGCCGTAGTACGTGCCTGCAAGTTTAAGCGGGTGTGGTGCATCCAAATCAATGTTTTCAGGCGCTCGAAAGACACCCTTGGGTTTCCCGGTCGTTCCGGACGAATACAGCATGGGGACGCCAAGACTTTGATCCGCAATGGGCTCTGATAACTGCCGCGCCAAGGTTGAATGCCAATCGACAAATCCTGCTCTTTCGCCACCGACGATGAAGCAATGCTCTAATGCCGGTGCTTGCGCTGCGGCTTCTGCGGCAACGTCCGCTAGCGAGGCAGATGCAATAAATAATTTCGCTCGGCAGTTGTTGATGATGTAGGCCGTCTCATCTTTTTTCAGATGAGTACTAATCGGCGTGAAAACAACACCAGCTCGCATACAACCGAACATGATCTCCATAAACTCTCGGCAGTTTTTCATCATCATGGCGATGTGCTGCCCCGGCAGAACGCCAGATTCTCGCAGTAGCTGAGCTACTTGATTAGCAATGGCATCCAGTTCGCCAAAGGTTACTGTCTCCCCCGATGACCCCATGATGAAGGCGGGCTTATCCGGGGTCGCAATTGCATGATCGGTAATAGTGGGCATGTCTCTTTTTCCTTTTTATAGACTGCTCTACTCCAGTACTATAAGGCGTTCTTTGAATGTGACAAGAGACGGGAAAAACAAAGGACACTATGGCAATGACAGTCGCTTTTTTAGATGACGAGTTCGTTCCCCTGGAGGAAGCGAAAATATCGCCGATGGACCGAGGCTTTTTATTCGGAGATGGCATCTACGAGGTGATTCCCTCTCACGGTGGAAAATTGATTGGCCTTGATCTTCACCTCGCACGACTCGAGAACGGACTCAATGAGATTGGAATCAAGATACCCTGGAGTCGCGATCAGCTAACCAATATTTTCACAGAGCTCATGGAGAGAAACGGTAACGGGAACCTGGGCGTCTATCTTCAGATTACTAGGGGTGTCACAATGAAACGGAATCATGCTTTTCCGGCGAATACCCCGCCTACACTTTTCGCCTACACATTTGATATTCCCGCGCCTTCATCGGGAGACCCTGGCAAAGTGACACATTGGAAGGTAACGACACGCCAGGACCTGCGTTGGCAGCGCTGTCACCTCAAGACCACATCGTTGCTAGGCAACGTTTTGCACATGATGGAAGCTGTCGATGAGGGTGAAAGTGAAATCCTACTTTTCGATGCGAATAATCGACTGACTGAAGCCGCAGCCTGTAACGTCTTCGTTGTCCACAATAACGAGGTCAAAACCCCGCCTCTGGACCAACATAAGCTGGCTGGTGTCACCCGTGATATGGCGCTCCACATACTTCGAGTACACAGCTCGCTAAACGTGCGCGAAATTCAGATCACTAAAGAGGAAGTACTCTCCGCTGACGAAGTTTGGTTAAGCAGCTCAACTAAAGAACTAGCACCCGTTGTGAGTATTGATGGCCAACTGGTTGGCGATGGCGTCCCCGGACCGGTTTGGGTGCAAGCCCAGAGTTTATTTGATCAGCATCGCTTCGATCACTTCGAATGAGCCGACCAACACAATTCACCATTGACCTGCAGGCGCTTTGCGAAAACGCAAGGACGCTAAAAAGGCTTGCCGGCCCCCGAAGTACAATGGCTGTAGTCAAGGCCGACGCTTATGGACATGGCGCAGTGCCCTGCGCGAAGGCCCTCGCTCCGCTAGTTGATGCGTTTGCAGTGGCCATCGGAGAAGAGGCGATAGCACTCCGCGAGGCAGGTATTAACTTGCCTATCCTTGTCTTACAAGGACCCCATTCCCGTCAGGAGGCACAAGTCATGTCCTCAGCCGGATTGTGGCCTGCCATATCGAGTGAACGCCAAATTGACTGGCTTGAGCAATCAGGTGTTCAGTTCGAACGGGTTTGGATGAAATGCGATACCGGCATGCATCGACTGGGCTTCATGCCCCATGAGATTGCATCTGCTCGGTCTCGTCTCACAACTCACAGCGCTAATGACATCGTTCTGATGAGCCACTTTGCCGATGCTGAAACGCCTGACTCAAGGTTAACCGAGCGACAGCTGACACGCTGGCATGAGGTGAGCGACGCCTCATCATCTGGTAGTTTCTCAAATTCAGCTGCAACAACAGGGCAAATTGCAACGCGGGAAAACTGGATACGACTTGGCTATTCTCTATACGGAGGCTCCTTGGTTGCCTTACCTGAGAAGTTTTCACTCAAACCCGTAATGCAGTTTGAGTCCCGTATTGCCAGTGTTCGATGGATCGACGTTGGTGAAAGTATTGGCTACGGCGGTCGGTGGGTGGCGCGCAGGCGCTCGCGCATCGCAACCATCCCAGTGGGCTATGGCGACGGCTATCCGCGAGCCGCTCGCGATGGAACCCCGATTGGCACGCAGGAAGGAATCGTGCTCTTAGCCGGTAAGGTCTCGATGGATATGATCACAGCTGATATCACCGACCTCCCAGTACTGAATTTTGGGAGTCCCGTAACGCTGTGGGGAAACTCGCCTAGCATTGACGAGGTTGCAGGACACTGTGACTCGATTGGCTACGAACTTTGCACTCGGATAACTCAGCGTGCGCCGCGCAGGTTTCATCACGTAACTAGCGACCGACACTGACCCCGCAGTGAGTTTGAATTATGCTTCAGACATCTCGCCATCACAGACTGCAAAGTGACGTATCACAGTGAAGCTTGAACTCTCCGTGCTCCCAAATGACAAAGACACAGCGGCAGGGCCCATATTTGCGGCGATCGATATCGGGAGTAATTCGTTTCACCTGATCGTGGCCCGCCTGGAGCACGGTGAAATTCGGCCCCTCCACGTTTTGGCTGAAAAGGTTCAGTTAGGCAAGGGCCTTAAAGATCATCGTCTAACACCCGAGGCCATCGAGCGCGGCCTTGCCTGCTTGGAGCGCTTTCAACAGCTTTTGTCATCGGTTAAGCCCCATCAAGTGAGGGCGGTCGGTACAAATGCGCTGCGACAAGCTTGGAATCGCTGTGACTTTACTGAGCCAGCCGAGGCGATTTTGGGTACACCGGTTGACGTTATTTACGGCCGAGAAGAAGCTAGGCTCGTTTATCTCGGTGTCGCTCACACATTGTCAGATGATGAAAAAAGTCGCCTGGTGGTCGACATTGGTGGCGGCAGCACTGAGTTCATTTTAGGACAGCGCTTTGAACCCAAGCGATTGGAGAGCTTGCAGCTGGGATGCGTGAGCTACTCGGACACTTTTTTCCCCGATGGCAAGCTATCAAAACAAAGTTTTTGGGCAGCATACGATCACGCGAGCCTGGAAGTTTCACATATTCGGCGCAACTTCAAACACAGCCACTGGACAGAGGCCGCAGGATCCTCCGGAACGCTTCAGGCAATTGAACTTCTTATAACCACCGCCGGTTGGCGCTCTGAAGGCATAGACCCGAAATCGCTTAAAAAACTGCGTAAAACACTCTTGAAATTCGAATCAGTCGATGACATCAATCTACCAGGCCTAAATGACCGGCGGCGCGGCGTAATTACGGCGGGTGTGGCTATCACCACAGCAATTTTTGACGTCTTAGGTGTCGAGGTCATGCGGACCTCTTCAGGAGCGCTTCGTGAGGGCGTGATTTACGATCTGATGGGACGCTCGAGGCACGAAGACGTTCGTGAGCGCACTATTCAGGCTATGCTTCAGCGTTATTCAGTCGATCAGCCCACGGCGGAGACGGTAGGTAATTACGCCCGTCACTTAGCGGCACAAACAGCTTCCTCCTGGCGCCTATCTGATAACGACATTGAGCTCTTGGTGTGGGCCGCAAGGCTTCACGAGGTCGGTGTCGCAATCTCCCAGAAACATTATAACCGACACTCGGCGTATCTCATTGAAAACTCAGATATGCCGGGCTTCTCGCAGGGCGATCAGCTAACTATGAGTCGTTTGTTGCGTGGACATCGCGGAAAGCTGCCCTCTCATTTATTAGAGGACATACCAAGCAAAAAACGCGAGAGGCTTGCGCGAATGCTGGTTTTACTTCGGATGGCCGTGATCCTCAAGCACGCCGGGCCATCGACCATGCAGGCAGACTTCTCTGCGCGTGCCAAAGGTAATAAGTTAAGGGTGTACTTCCCAGCACAATGGCGAGCAGACTTCCCACTCACTATCTGGGAAATTTCAGAATCAAAGTCTGCGTTTGAGAAACTAGGGGTTAAAGTGAGGTTGACCAAAAACACCGACTAGTCCCACGCCCCACAATGAGATTTAAAGGTCATAGCCACGCTCATCATGAAGCACGAGGTCGAGACCTTCTGTCTCTTCATCATCATCTACCCGTAAGCCAATGAGTTGATCTACCAGCTTCAGCAAAATCCAGCTTCCTGCCAAAGCAAACAGGAAGGTCACGACAACACCGAAGATCTGGATGTAAAGCTGTCCACCCATGGAAGAGACGCCATCTGAAAAACCATTGCCGCTAAAAATTCCTATAGACGGAGCAGCAAAGACGCCGATCATAATAGTGCCGAGCATGCCGCCGACACCGTGAACGGGGAATACGTCCAAGCTATCGTCGATCTTGAGTGTGTTCTTTAGAGTGATTGTGGCGAAATAGCACACGACACCTGCCGTGAGACCAATAACAACGGCTGCCGCGGGCCCCACTGAACCCGAGGCTGGTGTGATGGTGCCCAATCCAGCAACCATACCTGTGACAATACCTAGTACCGAGGGTTTGCCGTGACGAATCCACTCCATTGCCATCCAGGCTAGCGATCCACAGGCGGCGCTCAAATGCGTGACCAACATGGCCATCGCTGCGCTGTTATCAGCAGCCAGTGCCGAACCCGCATTAAAGCCAAACCAGCCTACCCAGAGCATGCCTGCGCCCGTGACTGTCATCGTAAGGTTATGCGGAGGCATCGCTGTTGCCCCAAAACCTTTACGCGAACCCATCATTACAGCAGCGACGAGAGCCGCAACACCCGCTGTAATATGGACAACGGTGCCACCCGCGAAATCCTGTAGCCCCATGGAACCGAGCCACCCGCCGCCCCAAACCCAGTGGCAAACGGGCGCGTAAACCAAAAGCATCCAAGCTGCACTAAATAACATCATGGCAGAGAACTTCATCCGCTCCGCAAATCCACCAACGATCAACGCCGGCGTAATCACCGCAAAGGTCATTTGAAACATCACAAACAATGTCTCAGGAATCCCGTTTCGCACACTATCGATCGATACATTTCCCAGGAAGAGGTTACCCATGTCGCCCATGTAAGGACCGGGCTCCACACCATCAGTGCCAAAGGCAATCGAATAACCGGCGACGAACCACAGCAGTGACATGAATCCGGTGATCGCGAAACACTGCATGAGGACAGATAGTACGTTTTTTGCGCGAACCAAACCGGCGTAGAATAAAGACAAGCCTGGAATAGTCATGAAAAGAACCAGTGCAGTTGCCGTTAACATCCATGCAGTATGACCCGTGTCTGCCGCAAAACTTGGTGCACTAAAGATCACTAGCGCGATCATCGACGGTACTCGAGCGCCTTTTACAAAATTCAACACGATGAAAAAACCCTAGATAAAAACCCTGTCTCGCAGTTTGTCACAATGTCTGTAGGCTAGCGAGCTGCTTGCCTGAAAATCGTCTCGATCGTCAGGGTTTTTATCCAACTACATTGGGTTTATTCTGGGTATTGAATAACGATAACTTTTTCTAGTTGATAGGTGCCTCATGCGTAAAATCGTGACCGTAGCAGTTACCCTAACTGCCATGGCTACACAGCCCGTAATCGCAGATGAACGGGCTGTCATTCTCATCATCGGTGATGGATTTGACGATACACACGTCACCATGGGCCGGAATTATCTCAAGGGACACGCAGGACAATTACTGCTCGACCAAATGCCCTTTCGGGGTGCTGTGCAGGTAGAGACGGTCGATAGCGAAGGAACGCCGATTTACGTCGCGGACTCAGCAAATACAGCGACAACGCTATCGACGGGTGCCATCACGCAAATTGCAAGAATTGGGAAAAATGCAGCCGATGAGCCGGTAAAAACCGTACTCGAGTCTGCGGCAGCTAACGGCTATAAGACGGGGATCGTCAGCACTGCATCTGTGACCGATGCATCACCCGCAGCGTTTGCTGCTCACGTCACGATTCGTGCTTGTGAAAACCCAGTGACGATTCGCGGTGGCGAAAAATACGGTGTGATGTTTGACGGCTGTCCCGAGGACCTGAGAGAAAATGGCGGCATGGGTTCTATTTCCGAGCAACTCGCTTTAGCTGATGTTGACGTCATCCTCGGCGGTGGTATGGAGCATTTCGTCGCTCAGTATGAGTCGTATCCAACAGCGCTTGCGTTGGCTAAGGAACAAGGTGTGACTATCTTGACCGAGCGTGATGCCCTCAAGCAGCAACACTCTGGTCGCGTTATCGGTCTATTTTCCGAAGACACCATGCCAGTGGCATGGCGCGGAACGGATGGTCGAATCGCCGAGTCCATTGAGCGCAGTTGGCTGAACTACATCCATCAAATGATCGGCTCCATCACTCAACCTGAGGTAATCGAGTGTGAAGCCAACCCGACCTTCACAGAGATGCCCACCATGGAGACGATGACACGTTATGCCCTCGATCACTTGTCGCGCGATAACGATAAAGGCTTCTTCTTAACCATCGAGTCAGCCTCGATCGATAAGAAAGCTCACGAACGCGATGCTTGCGGTTCAATTGGGGAAATAAAACAACTAGAAGAAGCGCTAGCGGTTGTCATGGATTACGCGACTGAAAATCCCAATACTCTGATTTTGGTCACAGCTGACCACTCCCAAGCTGCTCAGATCGTGCCGGATCCCACCTTGTACACGTCTTTACCCATACCTGTATTTAGTCCAGGAAAGGTGTCTCGCGTTGTGACGCCCGAAGGCAGTGTGATGCGAATTAACTACGCCACAAATAACATCCGCTCAGAGGAACACACAGGCGCCAACGTACCCCTATTTGCAAATATTGAGGGAAAATCAGTTTTGAGTCCTTTCATGCGTCAACGCGATATCTACGATGCGATGATGCGCTACCTGGAGCTGTAAACATGACGCTAAGAACAATTGCTGGCCGCGAGGTCTCTAAAATTTGCCTCGGCACCATGACCTGGGGTCAACAAAACACTGAGGCGGAAGCCCACGAGCAGATTTCCTATGCGATTGAGCGAGGCATCAACATGCTGGATGCGGCAGAGATGTACCCAGTTCCACCGCGCGCTGAAACTCAGGGTCGAACCGAAGCATACATCGGCACGTGGTTTAAGAAGACTGGGCTTCGAGATAGCTATGTACTGGCCACAAAAGCAGCTGGACCTAATCCAGAGTTTCACTATTTGCGAGGTGGTCCGAAATTCACAAAAGATCAGCTCACTGAGGCGGTCAACGGCTCTTTGCGGCGACTTCAGACCGAGTGCATTGATCTCTACCAGCTACATTGGCCAGACCGGTACACCAACTTTTTTGGTCAGCGGGGATACTTCCAAAAAGAACAACCCGAAACTCCAGTCGAGGAAACACTCCGAGCATTGGAGGACGTTGTTCAATCAGGAAAAGTACGAGCCATCGGCCTCTCGAATGAAACGCCCTGGGGCACAATGAAGTTTCTGGAACTAGCAGATCGTGAGGGACTTCCGCGCGTCGAGAGCGTTCAGAACCCTTACAGTCTTTTGAATCGCACCTACGAAATTGCTATGGCGGAGGTGTCGCATAGGGAAGATGTTGGCTTACTTGCCTATTCACCACTGGGTATGGGTTTGCTAACCGGCAAATATCGCAACGGGGCCAAGCCCGAGGGTTCACGGATGGTGGTCTTTGAGCGTTTTACGCGCTACGAAAGTGCTGAGACCTGGGAGGCAACGGAGCGTTATTTGAGGTTAGCTGATGATTGCGGCGTAAACCCAACTCACATGGCCTTGGCCTTTGTGAATACGCGCCCGTTCGTCATATCCAACATCATAGGTGCGACGACCATGGAACAACTAAAAATGAACATCGACAGTCTAGATGTCGTTCTGAGTAAGGATGTCTTAAAGGCCATTGAAGCTGTACAGCAGACCATCCCGAATCCTGCTCCTTAATCATCGTAGCGTTACATATTAATCCAGCTATTGCGCGCGCGGACCCTAAATTGGGTCTCGCGCCATCGCAGGATGACGCTATCGGGCAGAATCTTTACAACTGTAAACGGACCTACACGCTGTCGCTCGCTCAACGACTGACCGTTGAGAACCACCTCAGAGCGACCGTTTGCCGAATACTTGTGCTCGCTGTAAATTAACGACGGTATTTGGTCTTTCGTCTGCTGCGACAGTGTTTCCAATAATGGCTCATCGCTTTCCACTAACGCTTGTACGCCCAATTCCTTCTGCGCTTGAGCGAGAATCTCCGCGAAGTCGATCGCAGTAATGTCGTCACCGCCCTTCGACGCTTCCGATACCTCAGACATCTGATCAAGCGTATCGGCAACAACCTCTGTTTCCGCCTCAGAAATGGTTGACGAGTCGAGTGCAGCTTCAGCCTCCTCGTTCATCGCGGCGTAGAGCGATGACAGCGCCTCTGCATTGAGCGCGCCAGTCTTTGTCGGTTGGGTCTCAGTCGGGATGACGATCGGTCGTATATCCCTCATGTCCTCATTTAATACCTTTGCACTTTTTTCTCGTATTGACGACGCCGAAACAGGTGTCGCAGACGCCCGAACCAGCTGCGACTCTGTGTCGGGCGATATATCCTTTAGTGATGCCGCTTGAGAACCACCACCCTTTATGTCGGCCGGTTCGTTTGTCGAAATATTGCCCTCAATGTCTGCTGGGGCGGATCCATAGTGATTGGTTAAAAACACTAGAGCCAAGACAGCAACCAGAACGCTAACAGCAGTCAATGCGACAGACGTAAGTCCCACCTTTTTCCAGGTTGACTCATCAGGTAACACGTGATGTTTGGTGTCGAGAGACGGAACAGACCCTCCCCTCTCAGGCGCCTCTCTGGAGCGCTTAATAGCATCAAGGATCATGGACATCAGCGCGCATCCTGCCAGTTTTGAGCACGGATGAGCGCCCTGCTCACCGTCAGACCAACGCCCAAACGATCGTTTAGCCTTAGCAAGGTGGGCTGATTCATAACACCATCTATTTTTAACCCCGCAGCTTCCTGAAATAGCCGTACCCGAGCTTCAAGCGCAGGACCGAACTGAGTGATCTCGTTGAGCTCCATCCCATCAAGCGTCGCAAACATTTGCGCTACCTGAGTGACCGCGGCACCCGAATCACCGAGAGAAAGCGTGCCTTCCCAGCCGGCGGGTGCCTGCCAGAAAAATCGATACGCTCCTGTCCAGGCGTCGGCAATGTCGGCCAGCGGCACCCACTGCAAACCCTGATCTGTCCAAACAACCGCATCAGATCCGTCGATCTGAAATACAAGGACACTCGCGAAAAATTTATCCTGAGTGACGATTTCTAGCAGGACCGGTCGATTAAGCGAAGCTAACTCATCCCAAACTTTTGCAGACCCAACAGTACATGAAAGGCGCGTAATCTTTGGTGGTGGGCACAGCGATCTGGGGGCCGGTAGGTCCGTTGCCGCCATCCAAAGTTTTGCCAACCCTTCGGATTCACTAAATTCCCATTGAGGGCTTGCAGGCGCTGTAAATGCCTGTGTAGTAGGCTCATTTAGGTCTGCTACACCTGGCATATTTGCCGATGTCGGATTTTCAATATCCTCGGCACTCATAATATCGACGGGTACCTTACCCATGTAAGCGAGCATTGAACCGACGAGGACTAGCATCATCAAAGCAAGCGACCACCAACTTACACGACTAAACGACAGCCCCTCGCTGTGGCTCTCGACAAACACCTCTCTCGCAGCCGAGCGGACCAGGGCGCGGCTAACGCGCTCTCTCTTTTGGCCGTAGGCCCCTAATAAGGCTCGATCGCACAACACATTAATTAAACGCGGAATACCCCGCGTGAGGCGGTAAACTTGCTTCACTGCTGACATATCAAACAAACGTCGATCACCCTTTAAACCGCCTACCTCTAGGCGGTGTCGGATGTAGGCACTGGTCTCGTCGAGATTGAGTGGCTTCAGGTTATAGCGGGCGGTAATCCTTTGATTGAGCTGACGCAATTCGGGCCGAGCTAGCTTATCCGACAACTCTGGCTGTCCGATGAGAATAATCTGGAGCAATTTCTCGTCGTTGGTCTCCAGATTCGTCAGCAGGCGTATCTGTTCGAGAACATCAAAGTCGAGATGTTGTGCCTCGTCGATCATGAGCACTGTCTTTCGCCCGCGATCGTAATTCTCAAGAAGATAGCTATGCAAAGCGTCGGTCAGTGCTTTTAGGCTGTGGGTTTCCCGAGGGTAGTCGATACCTAGTTCATCACACGCACTGGCCAATAACTCAACGGCACTTAAAGCCGGATTCAAAATGATGGCTAAATCAGTGGTGTCAGGTAACTGCTCTAGCAAGCATCGGTTAACCGTTGTTTTCCCTGTGCCGACCTCGCCGGTAAGCAAAATGAAACCACCACCCCCGCTAATCCCGTAAAGTAGATGAGCAAGAGCGTCGCGGTGCCGCTGACTCATGAAAAGGTAGCGCGGGTTAACAGCGATAGAGAATGGCGCTTCGTTGAGTCCAAAGTGTTGGTAATACATACGAGGCTGCCACAAATTCCGTACCGACATTATGCACGGGCAAAACCACGATGAATACGCGGAATCATGCCGTGTTTGCTTGCTGGCTAAAAAAACATACTGTAAGTTCAAATTCGAATTTTTATCAAACGCTCAGCCCTGCGTCATTAGGAGACTCTCATGGCAGTACCATCAATTTTTAAAGACAATTTGTCGATTCCGGTCATTGGTGCACCCCTTTTCATCATTTCCAATCCGGATCTCGTCATCGCACAATGCAAGGCCGGTGTTATTGGTTCGTTCCCAGCGCTCAACGCGAGACCAGAACCCGCACTAGAAGAGTGGCTCGAGCGCATAACCTCAGAGCTGAAGGATCACGACAAGAACAATCCCGATAACAAAGCGGCGCCGTTCGCAGTAAACCAAATCGTTCACGGCTCAAACGCTCGACTAAAGCACGACATGGATATGTGTGAAAAATATGAGGTGCCTATCATCATTACATCGCTGGGTGCTAAACAATGGGTGAACGATCAAGTTCATGGTTGGGGCGGCATCGTCATCCACGACATCATTAACAACCGATTTGCTAAAAGCGCCATTAGTAAAGGCGCAGACGGTCTGATCGCAGTCGCTGCCGGTGCCGGCGGCCACGCAGGTCAGCTGTCACCGTTTGCGTTGATTCAAGAAATTCGCGAGTGGTTCGACGGACCACTTCTGCTCTCAGGCTCTATGGCAACGGGTGACTCTGTCCTGGCGGCTCAAGCAATGGGTGCTGATATGGGCTACATTGGCTCAGCTTTTATCGCTACTGAAGAGGCCAACGCGGACGAGGGCTACAAGCAAGCTATTGTTGACTGTGGAGCTGACGACATCGTCTACAGCAGTCTCTTCACAGGCGTCCATGGCAATTACCTGAAGCCGTCAATTGAAAACGCTGGCCTCGATCCCAACAACCTGCCAGAGAGTGATCCCACCAAGATGGACTTTGGGTCAGGTGGCAACACCGATGCGAAAGCGTGGAAGGACATTTGGGGCTCTGGGCAAGGCATTGGAGCGGTAAAAGCGCGCGAGACAGCAGGCGAATACATCGCCACTCTGGTTGAGCAGTACAACGCGGCAAAGGCACGGATTCTTTAATTATGAGCGGCCAACGCGCAAAAATTCCTCGTTCGAACGAGGACGACTACAGCGAAGATATCATTGCTGAACGTCAAGCGTTTATCGAAGCCCAAACGGGAGCGAAGTTACACCACACCAAGCAATTCTCATATGACCCGCATGTCATGTCCGGAAATATCGAGAACATTTGGGGAGTTTCCCAGATCCCTATCGGGATCGCAGGACCGCTTCTCGTAGACGGTGAATATGCTAACGGTGAGTTTTTTGTCCCTATGGCGACCGTTGAGGGCACCATGCTGGCAAGCTACAACCGAGGGATGAAGGTAATTCGTGAGTCTGGCGGTGTGAAAACCACTGTCTCTGCTGAATCGATGCAAAGAGCGCCCTTATTCATTTTTAGCGATGCACGAGAAGCGCGGGACTTCCAGTTGTGGCTGCGAGCCAACGTCGACGCGATCAGAGAGCAGGCAGAGAGCACAACCTCTGTAGGAAAACTGCTCGAAATCGAGAATTACCACACGCATAACTTTGTGGCGTGTCGCTTCGACTACTCGACCGGTGATGCTGCGGGTCAGAATATGACCAGCCGTGCCACTTTTTTTGCTTGTGAATGGATACGTAAAAACTACCCAGGAGCCATGCGTAATTACATGCTGTCGGGCAACTGGGACACTGAGAAAAAGACATCAGCCGTCAACATGTTGAAAGGTCGGGGACGTCGGGTTACGGCTGAAGTTACGATTCCGCGTAAGGTCCTGATGGACAACCTTCGCATCACGCCTGAGCAGATGCAGTATGGCTATCAGATAACGACGCTGTCCGCGTTGACGACCTCAAGCTCCAACAATGCAAGTCACCCAGCCAATGGCTTGGCAGCCCTCTACGCGGCCACCGGTCAGGACTTGGCCAACATTGGTGAGTCCAACCAGTGCACGGTGTATCAACGTATGACGCGTGAAGGCGATCACTATTTCTCGATCACTCTGCCCTCTATTATCATGGCCAGCTACGGCGGTGGCACTAATCTTCCAACACAGCGAGAATGCCTTGAGATGATGGATTGCTTTGGCGAGGATCGCGCTCTCAAGCTTTGTGAAATCGCAGCGGGGCTTGTTGTTGCGGGCGAGTTGTCACTGGCAGCGGCAACCCGAGTCGACAAAACAACACGAACCAATGAATGGGTCGATGCGCACGAGAGGCTCGGTCGAAACCGTTAATCGTTACGTTAGCGGTGGTACCTAAACACCTTGGTGTGATTAGATTCCCTCAGGGTGTTTTTATGAAGCGCAACATGATGAGGAATACAAAGAACGGAGGAATGACGCTCGTAGAATTGCTGATCGTTGTGGCCATCGTCGCCATTCTCGCCAGTATTACTTTTCCCTCATGGAACTCACAGGTCCTAAAAGCGCGTCGCGCCGACGCGAAGAACACATTGATGTTTGTGCTAGCAGAACAAGAAAAATATCGCGCGGATAATGGAAGCTATGCATCGAATATGAGTGCCTTGGGACTGAGCACTTATAACTCAAGCTCACGTGATTACTACAACGTGTCGATTGTCTCGAGCAGTGCTTCAGCGTTTGTTGCCAGCGCTGCGCCAAACACCAATAGTGAACAGCACGGAGATGGTTGCGGGACCTTTGCTGTCAACCAATTAGGACCCGATGATTCAAGCGGCTACGCTTCCATTGCGGATTGCTGGTAAGCGCATTAGCTAGCGCTTAATTCACTCGAAGATTAGTAGCACTTGCTTGAATTGTGATCACCCCATCAATAAAACGGGTAAACTCGACGTTTTCGACATGGAACAAATCGTGAAGCGCTTCATCACTGCACTAATTACTGTCAGCTCCCTCCTCACTCTGGGCGCTCATGCTGCGGGCAAAAATAATGTGGTTGCCGTGAACCCGCCCGTGCCCGCACCAAATTGGACACTACCGGCGATTCAGAATGCCGAGGGCGACCTGTCCATGTCCGATTTCCGAGGAAAGATTACGTATGTTGATTTCTGGGCGTCCTGGTGCGGCCCTTGTCGTTTGTCGCTTCCTGCCCTCAATAGCCTAAATGAGGCATTTTCTGAGGACCCCGTACAGTTTCTCGCGATCAGTATTGATGTCGTTGAAGAAGATGCATGGGATTTTCTGAAACGATACGCAGTGAATTATCCCGTTGTTATCGATATTGAGGGTGACATAGCGCGCCTATTCGCGGTTGATGGCATGCCATCAGGCTACCTTGTGGACGCATTGGGACGTGTTAGGGAGATCCACATTGGATTCAAGCGCGGTGATGAGCTGAAGCTTGCCGAAAGCATAAAAAAAATGCTCGCGGAAATGGACGCTAGTTGAGCAATGTAGGTTTTCGCGCCTCCAAGGCTCTACGATGTTTCAAGAAATAGCCCTGGGATCAATAATGACTAAGGATATCCTTTATTACGACGGTGCCTGTCCTTTGTGTGCGCGAGAAATGAAGCATCTCGCCAAACTAAAGCGTGACGGTTTGGATTTGGTTGACATCCACCAGACCGATATCACCCACGAGATGCCTTCTAAGGAAGACTTGCTGCTAACTTTACACCTCAAACGAGGTGATGAATGGGTGATAGGTGCCGACGCAAATGTTGCCGCTTGGCAGCATACCCAATTTGGGATGCTGTGGACTTGGCTGCGCTGGCCTGTCATTAAACAGATTGTGGACCCGGTCTACGCGTTCTGGGCTAAGCGACGCTATGACGGTCTGTATGGCGCATCGCCTAAGAAAACGAACTCTCACCAGTGATCGACAGGCAAGCGCTCTATTCATTGGACAAGCGCCAGCGCGTCGCACTAATTAACAGCCTTCCAGGATTTAAACCCGTTGTGCTTGTGGGTACGGTCAATGAGGAAAGCCGCACCAATGTTTGCGTAATCAACTCATGCTTCCACGTGGGCGCAGATCCCGCTCTTATGGGTATGATTATTAGGCCTGCGCCAGAAGGCACCGAGCGGCATACCCTCGAGAATATCCTCGCGACTAGGGCGTACTCGGTCAACGCAGTCACTCGCGCCATGGCGCAGCGTGCGCATCACACGTCCGCCAGATTTACCCGTGATCAATCAGAGTTCGACGCCTGTGGTTTCACGGAGCATTGGCATGAGGATTTCACAGCACCATTTGTCTCTGAATCCCCTCTGCAGTTAGGCCTTAAATTGGCGGAATACCTACCACTAACCATCAACGGTACACACCTCATCATTGGTTCCATTGAGCTGGTTCACCTGCCCGATCATGCGAGGCGCGACGACGGAACGCTGGATCTCAAAAGTATGGATATCGTCGCCGGCGTCGGTCTTGATGCATATCACGCTGTGAATACAGGCCAACGTTTCAGGTACGCGAAACCGGACAAGCCCCCAGAACTTATCTAAAAGTCGCAGGTCTAATGTTTCTTCGGTAGGCTCTAACAAATCACGACTGGGGGCACATCAATGAGTGAAGAAACGGCTGACAACAAAGTCAATCCAATCATTCTCGCCATCCTTTTTGCAGGGATTTTGGCGACGTTAATGTTTATGCTGATGACCGGAAACTCTGGAAAGTCGGAAGTTACCGAGCAAGTTAACGAAATAAAACCTCTTGAGATGGAGATGGTCCCGACTCCCAAGCCTGAGCCTATCGAAGAGGAGGTCGTTGTCCTCGAAGAAAAGGTTTTACCTGAGCGATCACCGGAGCCGACGGTTACTGAGGAAACTGCCGATACATATGCTCGGCAAACAATAGAAGCCGTCAATGGTGGCAACGCGCTCGCTCAATTCGTTGCTGGCGACTACATTGTGGAACGAGCGGTGGCTATTGTTGATGCGCTACGAAGGGGCGAAGTACCCTACAAGCTCCTGCCTGTTAGCCGTCCATCAAAGTCCTTCCCCATCATCGATGACGGACTCCGAGTGACAATGGATCCTTCTGGCTTCAGTCGTTATGACGGTTTTGCACAGTGGGTCAATGGCATTGATGTTTTGGCTATCGTCGAACTACTCAACGATTACGAGCAAATCGCAACCGAAGCCCTGTCCCGTATGGGCGTAGGCGATTTTGGTATTCGCAGCGCAGTGCTCGCCGCAACTACCGAAATTTTAGCGACACCGATAGCGCACCAGAGTGCAGAGTTAATGAAACGCGAGGCAAATTGGGTCTATATGGATCCTGCGCTGGAGGCACTGAGCTCACTACAAAAGCAAGTCTTACGGATGGGTCCTGAAAACTCGGAAATCGTTCAGGCAAAGGCCAGGGAATTACGCGGAGCAGTACTCGAAAGTGGCATGGGCAGCTAATTTTTGTTGAGATGCCTCGATTAGTCGTTACAAGTCCCGCTCACCCATCTCATGCGGTGTTGCCTCGAGCAAGTGCATGAAGTGAGATGGCAAAAAGCCTCGAGATGCCATGAACCTCCCCCGCTTCGCCCGATCTCGTTGTTTACTGTCCCAATCTGATGGAAACGGCCTCCCTCCAAACTTACGCTCGTAAACCTCTTCTGCGAGTGCGAACCAGTCGATACCGTCGGGGAAGGCAGCGCTGACCGCGCTGTCGGGATCACAGCCCTTTTGTCGAAGTTCAAACGATAGCTTCTTGGGACCACAACCTCGGTTGACCAGCTGACGGGCCATGGAGGCCGCATACCGCTCATCGCTTAGCAGTCCATCCACGATCAAATCATCTACCACAGTGTGGTAAAGATCATCTCCCTCTAATCGCTCTCGAAAGCGTCGTTTGAGTTTGGCGATCATTTCCTGTGAGGAATGCTCACGCCGAGCCAGTAAATCCATTGCAGCTCGGCGTAAATCCGAGGAACACACCTCCACTGGCAGTTTATCCCTCAACAGATACCTCGGCCGGAGCTGGATCTGGATCCGCGGCGGCTTCAGGTTCTGGTCCGGGCAAATTCATGGTCTGACGTCGAATCTCATCCTCAATCTCGGTTGCGAGCGCCGGATTATCGTCCAGGAACTTCGCAGCGTTTGCCTTGCCCTGACCGATCTTGTCACCCTTGTAGGCATACCAAGCGCCTGATTTATCGACAAGATTAAGCTTCACGCCCCAGTCGAGTACCTCACCCATGTGATAGATACCTGCGCCATACATAATCTGGAATTCGGCCTGTTTAAACGGCGGTGATACTTTGTTCTTCACCACCTTAACTCGGGTTTCATTGCCTACGATCTCGTCGCCCTCCTTAATCGCCCCAATACGGCGGATGTCGAGACGAACCGATGAGTAAAACTTGAGGGCGTTACCACCCGTCGTAGTCTCGGGACTGCCAAACATAACGCCAATCTTCATGCGAATCTGGTTGATGAAGATAACGAGACAGTTAGTTTGCTTGATGGCGCCCGTGAGCTTGCGCATTGCCTGGCTCAGCAGTCGTGCCTGAAGACCAACATGCGAATCACCCATATCGCCCTCGATTTCAGCTTTTGGTGTCAAGGCTGCGACCGAGTCGACAACCAGCACGTCTACAGCACCTGATCTGACCAGCATTTCTGCCACTTCGAGTGCCTGTTCGCCGGTATCGGGCTGTGAGACAATTAAATCATCCATCTGTACGCTCAGTTTCTCAGCATACTGTGGGTCCAGGGCATGCTCAGCATCGACAAACGCAGCCGTACCGCCCATTTTTTGGGCTTCAGCGATGACCTGAAGCGTTAGTGTTGTTTTACCCGAGGACTCAGGACCATAGATCTCTACGATGCGTCCGCGCGGCAACCCGCCGATGCCCAGGGCAATGTCTAGACCGAGTGAGCCGGTGGATATCGCGGGGATTGCGACGCGCTCCTGATCACCCATCCGCATGACGGTACCCTTTCCGAACTGACGTTCAATTTGCGCTAGAGCGGCATCCAAAGCCTTTTGCTTATTCGGGTCCATGAGTTTCTCCGTAAAAATTAAGTACTGTATATATAATCAGTATTTTTTAATGCAATTGCAATGCAGTTTACGTGGCTTTTTCACGGTTGAAATCAACCTATCTAATCCCCTGTCGCCTAAAGCGACAGGGGATGTCATTAAAGCTCACCTAGGGTTCGTCACCAAAGATACCGATGCGCTTTTCGCCCGAACCGCTCACGCTCGCGCGATACATGCCCGGGGTGTTAAAGACCATAGACACCTCACCACTCGCACCTACCGCCACAATACCGCCATCACCACCCGCTACCACCAACTCATCCATAATGACGGCTTCCGCGGCCTCTTGGAGGCTCTGTCCAGCGAGCTGCATCCGAGCACAAATATCTCTCGCAACTGTATGACGAATGAAATATTCGCCGTGGCCCGTGGCAGAAACCGCGCACGAGCGATTGTCCGCATAGGTCCCGGCACCTATCACTGGCGCATCACCTATGCGACCCCAGCGCTTACCAGTCATGCCACCCGTTGAGGTGCCCGCAACAAGGTTACCTTGGGAATCAAGTACCACAACACCCACGGTGCCGAACTTGTGATCAACATTAGGGTCGAGACCTGCTTGCTTGCGCCGTTTGTAGGACTCGAGGGTACGTTTACGCCGCTCGGTCTCAAAATACGCAGGTGACACCTCAGGAATGCCCAACTCCCTCGCAAACTGTTCAGCGCCTCGGGACGCGAGCATAACGTGCGGTGACTGCTCCATGACAGCCCTTGCGAGCGCGATGGGAGATCTAATAGTAGTGACACCCGCAACTGCGCCTGCATCCATCTGCTCGCCATGCATGATCGACGCATCGAGCTCATGCTGCCCGTCCCAAGTGTACACGGAGCCCTTACCCGCATTGAATAAGGGTGAATCCTCCATGCGTTGGATAATGGCGACAACAACGTCCAGGCCTTCTTCGCCGGCCTGCAGCCGCCGATAACCGTCGGATATCGAGTCTTCAAGAAAGGTGCGATATTCAGCCTCGATCTCGGCACTCATACGATCGCGCTCGATTGTCCCAGCTCCTCCGTGTAAAGCGATCGCCACGGGGGCGTCCGCGGCCAGAACCCCGAAGGGTAAAAGGCAAAGAAATAAGCTGCTAACGAAACGCACGATCATTCACCATCATGTCGGAATACGACACCCGCTTTCATAACGAAATTTGGTCGCTCCAACACCCGCACATCCTCAAGAGGATTTTCATTGAACGCGACAATATCAGCGTGAAATCCAGGTGCAATCTGCCCCAACTCACCCTCGACCTTGAGCAAATCTGCAGCGTTTACCGTTGCTGACTGTATCGCCGCCATGACGGGCATACCGGCCTCAACCATAAACCGAAACTCCTTGCCATTGGCTCCATGCGGGGACACTCCCGCATCAGTGCCAAATGCAATTTTTACACCAGCCTCGTAGGCCGCACCAAAGGTATCTTGTATCTGGGGTCCAATCGCCGCTGCCTTTGGACGAACTACCGCCGGCAACTTATTGTCGAGCTCAGCTAAGTCACCTACCCATTTGCCCGCGGAAATGGTGGGAACGTACCAAGTGCCATATTTGCGCATGAGGCGAATAGCTTCCTCGTCCATATAAGTTCCGTGCTCGACAGAGTCGACACCGGCTCTAATGGCACGCTTCATACCAAGGGCACCATGAGCGTGTACTGCCACCACGAAGTCATAGTCCTTAGCCGCGGTAACCACCGCTTCCAACTCCTCGTCCGTGAACTGCGGGTTGTCGCCACTCTTTGCAAGCGACAACACACCCCCGGTCACCGTCAACTTGAC
>CAJWEV010000011.1 GCA_913031575.1 uncultured Halieaceae bacterium
CATCATCTGCACCCTCATTTGCGAGACTCACAGCCAACTCTGGCGCTTCCGCGGGTGGGTACAAAATAATATCGAGCGGTATGGTGCCACCGAGCCGAGAGTCTAGCAGTTCCATCCCTTGATAGATTTCAGTGGTGTCTTTGAAATAGTCAATGAATCGGTTTTCAACCTGCAGTCGCGATAGGCCAACGGCAACCAAAACCACCAACAGGCCCGTCACAACGAGCACCGCGCCACCGACCCGCTCAACCGCCGCGGCAAATTTTCGCGTCATACTGATTTCATCTCTCGCACCCGCTGCATTGAGCTCTGGGAGCAAGGCGATTAGCGCAGGCACCAAGGTGAAGCTGATCAGGAAGGCAACGACGATACCTGCGGACATCATCCAGCCGAAATCGATCACTGGCTTGATACCCGCAACAACCAATGAGGTGAACGCCACCATAGTTGTGAGTGCCGTGTAGAAGCACGGCACGAACATGAGTTCAGCCGCACGCACGGCCCTTGTAGCTCGCGGTAAATCAGGTTCTTTTACTTCGAGCTCCCGATAGCGCACCACCAAATGAATAGCGAGTGCCAATGCTACTACCAGAAGAACCGCCACGAAGTTAGAAGAAATAACGGTCATCCGCCAGTCTGTGAATCCTAGGATTCCCAGCATGATTAAAGCCGAGAGCGAGCAACTGATAATAGGTACGATCACCCATCGGTAGTCTCGGAAGATTAGTGCAAGCATGCCGACCATGACACCAATAATGGCCAGCCCAAAAGTCACCAGGTCATCCTGCACAAAATCGAGCATATCGGCTGCGATCATAGGTACACCACCGACGAAGATTTCGCTCTGCCCTCGGTAGGCGTCTGCCACAGCCCGTACGCTAGCCACTAGCTCCGCGCGGTCGGCATTGACCATGCGCGTTGCCTGATCATAAGCCGACTCCACGCGCGCTAGTTCCTCTTCAATGTCGGATGATGTAGCAGACGCAACCTGACGTCTCAATTCATTCCGTAAATCACCCAATCGCTCAATTTGTTTGTTTGGTTCTAGGGTAACTTGTACAGCGGTGAGATCCCCTCCCTCGCTCACTAGCAAATTTCGATAAAGCTGGCTTGTCGTGAATTCAGTCAGCGCGAGTCTGCGATCCACGTTGGGGTTTCTAATAGTAGGGATAGCGTCTAAATCTGAAAGATCGGTGAGCGAAATGGGAGGGCTTTCCAACAAAGGCACATCCAGAGCTGAGGTAACGGCTCTGACACCCTCTACGGCCTCCAGATCATCAACTAGACCAGCGAGACCCTGTAGCGATTCGTCGCTCAAGAGAGGCGTGGCAGGCTCCCAGGTTAGGATCAGGAACTCGTAGCTCTCGTAGCGACTGGTTGCTTCTCTGAAAAAAGCCAAATCGGGGTCGCCCTCAAGGAGCAACGAATCCGATGAAGCATCCAAGCGAACCTTGTCCAGTTGAGACACGGCAAGGCCGGCCAGACCAATCATTAAGAGAACAACTAGAGTAAAGTGGCGAGAGATCGCCCGCTCATAAATCGACAAACTTAAAACTCCGTTAAAGCTGTCCTACGATGACAGCGATTGTAGCAACTGCCGGTGAAGACCGGAGAAACTTCCATTACTCATGATCACAACGTGATCACCGCTGCGAAGTTGCTTTACTAACGCGTCATGCAGCTGATCCTTATCTCTGAACACAAAATGGCCATCGAGCTCCGATATGGCTCGGGACATGGACCAATCGAGACCCTCAGGCTCGCACCAAAACACTAGATCAGCATGTTGTGTTGCAGGCCTAAGCTCTTTTTTATGTGTCCCGCGCTTCATAGTATTTGAACGGATCTCAATGACTGCAATCACTCTCTGCTCGCCTGCAGCGCGGCGCAGGCCCTCAAGTGTGGTTTTTATGGCTGTTGGGTGATGAGCAAAATCATCGTACACAGCGATGTCACGAGGCATTCCCAAGAGCTCTAACCGTCGCTTAACCCCTTCGAATAGACACAGAGCGTCGCAGGCGTCCTTCACGCTAACACCTATATCGTATGCGGCGGCGACAGCCGCTAAAGCATTTTCCGCATTGTGGCGACCAATCAGTCCCCATGTAATCACTCCACAATCGCCGGTAGGCGACCTGATGTCGAACTCGCCAAAGTGGTTATCTCTAGCCCACACCGACCAATCGTCTGGTGAGCCAGTGTCAATGCGGCTGACAGGTGTCCAGCAACCACGGCGAAGGACCTCATCAATCGCATCGCCCTTACTTGCGATGATGTGTCCACTCGACGGAATACAGCGGACTAAGTGGTGAAACTGTGTCTGAATCGCATTGAGATCGGCAAAAATATCGGCGTGATCGAACTCAAGATTGTTCATAACTAAGGTTTTAGGCTTGTAATGAACAAACTTTGATCGTTTGTCGAAAAAGGCCGAATCGTACTCGTCCGCTTCAACGACAAAGGGCCCCTGCCCCAGTCTCGCAGACCCCTCAAATCCAAAGGCCACGCCCCCGATGAGAAAACCAGGATTCAGGCCCTCGCATTCGAGTATCCAGGTCAGCATGGACGACGTGGTCGTTTTGCCATGGGTGCCGGAGATCGCGGCAACATATCGGCCTTGCAATAGATTTTCACCTAGCCATTGCGGTCCAGAAACGTAGGGTATTTGATGGTCAAGTACATACTCGATGGCCTCATTGCCCCGAGAAAGGGCGTTACCGATCACAACCAAGTCGGGCGCAGGCTTCAAATGCTCAGACAAATATCCTTCTTTAACAGCGATACCCGCGGTCTCGAGCATTGCACTCATCGGGGGATACACATTGACGTCAGATCCTGTTACCTCGTACCCCAACTCGCGAGCTAGAAGTGCCACTCCACCCATGAAGGTGCCACAAATACCGAGTATGTGTACGCGTTTAGACATCAAGCGCTCCAAAATGCAGCGACAAGCGTATCATGTTCCTTGTGATCCTAAGTCGGCCGCGCAAGGAGACAACAATGCTTGCAACTCAAGCCCCAAATGCCTTTTATGCACAATCAGGTGGCGTAACGGCTGTCATCAATGCAAGTGCACTTGGGGTCATAGAAACAGCGGCGGCTTATCCCAATAAGATCGGAAAAATTTACGCAGGGCAGAATGGCATTCTTGGCGCACTGCGCGAAGAGTTGATCGACGTCTCACTAGAATCTCGAGAGGCCATACAAGGTCTGATGACGACGCCGTCGGGAGCCTTTGGCTCCTGCCGCTATAAGCTAAAAGGCATCGATGAGAATCGAGCAGAATACGAGCGTTTGATAGAGATCTTCCGCGCTCACAATATCCGCTACTTCTTTTACAACGGCGGTGGAGATTCAGCCGATACCTGTCAGAAGGTATCTGAGATTGGCGAGAAAATGGGACTCCCCTTGCAGGCGATTCATGTCCCCAAGACCATTGATAACGATCTTCCGTTTACCGACAACTGCCCAGGATTTGGCTCCGTAGCCAAATATGTTGCCCTATCAACCCAAGAGGCCGCCATGGACATTGAGAGCATGTGCGCCACGTCCACTAAGGTATTTATTCTCGAGGTGATGGGTCGGCATGCAGGTTGGATTGCAGGCGCCGCAGGATTAGCCGCACATGAGCACGGCGATGCACCACACATTATCTTGTTTCCCGAGATAGCATTTGACGAAGCGCGATTCCTTGCAAAGGTCAAAGAAACAGTCGAGAGATCCGGGTTCTGCGTGATCGTTGCATCTGAAGGAACCCAAACGGCCGATGGGCAGTTGCTGTCGGGCTCAACATCCAGGGACGCGTTTGGTCATGTTCAATTGGGTGGCCTTGCACCGAAGCTGGCCAATCTAATTAAGCAAGCTCATGGCTACAAGTATCACTGGGCCGTCGCTGATTATTTACAACGCGCAGCGCGTCATATTGCTAGTCAGACCGATCTCGATCAAGCCTTTGCGCTGGGCAAAGCTGCTGTTGATCTTGCGATGGAAGGAAAAAATGCCCTCATGCCTACTATCGAGCGCGTAAGCGATACACCTTATCAGTGGCAAATTGGCACAGCGCCCTTAGACGAAGTAGCAAATCGAGAGAAAATGATGCCAAAAAGCTTTTTCAGCGATGACGGTTTTGGCATCACTGCCGAGGCTCGTCGCTACTTTGCTCCGCTCATCGTGGGAGAAGCCTACCCGGAATACGCAAATGGCCTCCCGGTCTACGTGAAGCTAGGGAAGCACCTTGTGGACAAAAAGCTGCCGCCTGACGCGCGCTGGTGAAACTACAGCACATAACGAGCAAAAATATCACCCAAACATTGCGAGAGCAGTTCAAATCCCTCTGGTCTTAGGTCCGGTGATTGGTCCCATAAGTGAAGAAGAGCCTCGGGAGACTGATGCCCTCTCAGCTGACTTGCACGCGGCAGATAACTCAAGTGCCACGGCTCGATCGCCACGCCCCCGCGGTCAGCATTATAGGGTCGCTCGAAGCCTCGAGATTGTTCGTTGGCAATGGCGTGGTCCAGCCACTGATTAAGTGCTGAAAAGTAACCGCTATCACTGTACTCACTGGGCGTTAATGCGAGTTTCTGACCTTCAGGTAACAAAGTTGGATCAAAAACATCGAGATCGGTACCCCAATGGTGGCGAGATGTCCCTGGCAAGGCTGAGAATCGGAGAATGCGATGCAACCATTGCTCATCAGAGTGTGATTCTCGGCTGAGAGGACGTTCAGCGTCATCGAGCACGGGACGTTCGCCCCGCCACTTAGCATTGAAAATAGCCAGTTGCGAGGCATAAGAGCGGTGACTTGAAGCAGCTACCAATTCAAAGCCTTCAGCCCTTGCGTCACGCTGAAGCAACTCGAACTGTCGCGACACTTGGGCATCCAGAGTGGTGCGCCCATCGAGAGCCACCAATCCATGCTCGGAGAGTCCTAATGCCAGCAATTGATCCTTCACGTTTATTATTGATACCTCATGACACAGCCTAAATTTTGCGTTCTTGGCGCCATGCTATCAACGCATTCAAAAGCCGCTAGTCAACAGCCCTCAATTCTGATAGCTTCCCGTGCCCAATCGCGTAGGTCAACTGCGCTACAATACGCATGCGTTTCAACGGAAACCCATATGGCAACTAAGAAGACAACTGAAACCAAGGCAGAGACGAAAGCGAAAACGGCTCCGAAAGCAAAAGCTGTGAAGGCAAAGCCCAAAGCCAAGGCAGCTGCCACGGCAAAAGTGGCACCGAAAGCGAAAGCAGCTCCCAAGAAAAAAGCCGCGAAGGCGGAGCCTCTAGCCAAGGCAGTGCCCAAGGCCAAAGCAGCGCCTGCCAATAAAGCCGAAGCGAAAGCCAAGCCTAAGAAAAAAGCAAAGGCGGCTCCAAAAGCAAAGGCAGCCCCGAAGGCTAAAGCCAATTCGAAAGCGAGAGCAGTATCAAATGTGGCTCGCGCAGTCGGTGAGGTTCAGAACTTTGAGAACTTCAAGCCATACAAGCCCTCGCGCGGTGAAAGCTACATGAACGAGGAGCAGCTCGAACATTTTCGCCAGCTTCTGCTGAGCTGGAGAGCGGACCTCGTAAATGAAGTGACCAAAACCGTTGGTCATATGAAAGACGAGGCCGCGAACTTTCCTGATCCAGCAGACCGAGCGACGCAGGAGGAAGAATTCAGCCTCGAACTGCGCGCGCGCGATCGTGAGCGCAAACTGATCAAAAAGATCGATGGAACGTTAGAGCGAATTTCAATAGACGATTATGGTTACTGCGATGCCTGCGGCATCGAAATCGGTGTTCAACGGTTGGAAGCTAGGCCTACGGCGACGCTTTGTATTGATTGCAAAACCTTGGCAGAAATCAAGGAACGCCAAGAGCTAGGTTGATACGGGGGGGCGCTACGGACTTGATCTATCGAGGACGATTTGCTCCATCGCCCACGGGCCCACTTCACATGGGCTCATTAGTTACAGCCTTAGGTAGCTACCTCGATGCTCGGTCACATGGGGGTGAGTGGCGCCTACGTATCGACGATATCGATCCACCACGTCAAAATAAAGCTAGCTTCGAATCCATTCCCTTCTGTCTGGAGAGCCATGGCCTGACCTGGGATGGCTCTATTATTCTCCAAAGCCAGCGTCGTGAAGCGCATGAGCGTGCGCTGTCCAAACTGAGAAATGCGGGTTACCTGTTCGCCTGTGGGTGTACCAGGGCAACCTTGGGTGAGCTCGGCGCTTGTATTTCAGACTGCAGGGATCGCATCGATATTGAGGGTAGCGTCCGTTACCGTGTGCCAAATGATGTCCCGGACCTATTTGACGATCTTTTTCTCAAAAAGCCGCGAGTGTCATCCCTACCGAAGAACTTCATTGTTAAACGCAGGGATGGACTGATTGCATATCAGCTGGCAACAGCGATCGATGACCTCGATGAGGGTTATACCCATGTGATCCGTGGCGGAGATTTACTTGAGTCGAGCCTCCGTCAAATGATTATTCATCAAGCCCTCGGACGCCTGTCCCCCAAGTACGGCCACTTACCCATCGTCACCGATCAATCAGGTAACAAGCTCAGCAAACAAACCGGCGCCCCGGCGGTGGATTTGGACACTCCCAACGCCAACCTTCGTCTCGCACTGGGCATCCTAAGGCAGCCTAATCCCCCAAAATACATGGATTGCGTTGAGGATATTTTGCGTCACGCGACCATCAACTGGCGGCGCGATGTGCTGGCCTTTTAAAGGCTGTAACTTTTCAACACGATAAGTGTTACCGAGGTGACATTTGCACAAACGTTCGTGTTAGCCTCGTAAGCAACCTCTGGGAAAAAAAGGGTTGTAATGCTTACGGTTCTCTTGCTCGACGATGACCCCATCAGTGCCACACACATAGCTGACGATCTGGCGGCTGAAGGGTTTAAAGTAATCAAAGCATCTCCCTTCTCGGCGCTGGGTGCGATCAAAACCGTGGAGCGCGTTGACGCTGCGATCCTCGATCCTGGGCGCAACGAGGCAGGCGCTAACCAGCTGATTACCGATTTGCATCCCGTTCCCGTCTTTATTCATGCACAACACGCGTCACTGAGGTCAGCGGTAGAGCTTATGAAGGCAGGAGCGCGTGATTATTGGGCGAAGCCTGCATCCATCAGAGATGTACTCGACGGTATTCGACGCGCGGCGCTTGCCACGTCACAAAACGTGGAGAGCACAGCAACTGCGGTAGAAGCCTTTGTTGGCAAATCGGTGAGCATGCGCTCCCTGATGACGATGGCAAATAAGGCAGCTAAAGCTAGCTCAACCGTTTTAATTATCGGTGAGACGGGGACCGGAAAAGAACTCGTTGCGCGCCACATCCACCAAACCAGTGCGCGAGCTAGCAAGCCGATCATCTCGGTCAATTGCGCTGCGATTCCAGAAACATTGATTGAATCTGAGTTATTTGGTTACGAAAAAGGGGCGTTTACAGGCGCTAATGCGCAGCGGTTAGGACTGATTGAAGCAGCCGATGGAGGCACGCTATTCCTCGACGAAATTGGGGAATTGCCGCCCTCCGCCCAAGCCCGATTGCTGAGATTCATTCAAGAGGGAGAGATTCGACGCATTGGCTCAGTCGAGAGTGCGAGCGTCAATGTAAGGCTCATATGTGCAACTCACAGGAATCTGATGGAACTGGAGAATACCGATGCTTTCCGGCGTGATCTATTTCACCGCATCAATGTGCTGCGACTCGAATTACCTCCGTTACGGGAGCGCGGCAACGATATTGAAGGCCTTACCAACTGGTTGGTGAAACGCGTAGCAGGACGCCTTGGCGTGGAGCCCAAAACATTGTCAGACGAGGCCTACGATGCGCTGTCAGATTATAGCTGGCCCGGTAACGTACGAGAGCTTGAGCACACAATCGAACGAGCGCTCGTCATGGCAGATGGCAATATTATTTCCATGAGCGATCTCAACCTTCCTAGTCATACCTCCTGTATAGCAACCTTCAGCACCCCACCCGCTGCCGATCTAGAACGGGAAACCTCTAATGCGAGAGCAGGGAGTGACACTGAGGTTGAGGAGTTATCGCTCGAAGATTACTTCCAGCGTTTCGTTCTGGAAAATCAAGACGCAATGAACGAAACAGAGCTGGCTCAGAAGCTGGGCATCAGCAGAAAGTGCCTTTGGGAGCGAAGACAACGATTCGACCTCCCCAGAAAGCGTAAGCGAGGCGCTGCCTAGCCCATCACATGGCGCGATAAGTAACATCATGGGTTTACTTCGGTAACACTTTTGTAATAAACCCGTGCCTGCCAAGTGACTGAAAAACACTAAAACACTGTTTTTGCAGAAAAAAATTTGAGTGGCATGGCAAATGCTGCTGTCATTGGAGAGCCAAAATAAGAATAAGCGGCCAAATAAAAATAATATGTGTCACTACGGACCTGGGCGGGGAAGGTAACTTCCCCCAGTTTCTTTTTTTCCCTTCAAAGTATCTGAGTTGATAAGATCGCAGCTTGTCGCTGTCGAGTGCTCTACTTTGCAAACCATCGATTCCAGTAAGCTCATTGACCACACGGCGTTGTCGCGCGCTGCGGTCTCTGTCGTCAAACGTCTTTGTGACAATGACTACAGCGCATTCATCGTTGGTGGCGCCGTCAGGGATCTTCTCTTAGGCAAGCGACCAAAAGACTTTGATGTGGCGACCAATGCCACGCCTGAACAGGTCGTCGCACTATTTCGCGGGTCACGCATCATTGGACGGCGATTTCAGATTGTCCATGTGCGCATGGGTAGAGAGATCATCGAAGTAACAACTTTCCGTGCTCACCACGATGATGGAGCCCCTCAGACCGCGATTAAATCTCACAAGGGGCTGTTACTTCGCGACAATGTCTACGGAACGCTTGACCAAGATGCGGCACGGCGCGATCTCTCCATAAACGCGCTTTACCTCGATCCGGTCAATCAACTTATCCTAGACGACCTCGGTGGATTAGAAGACATCCGAAAGCGGCTCGTCCGAATCATAGGTGACTCGGCAACTCGATACAGCGAGGATCCGGTCCGAATGCTACGCGTCGTCAGATTTGCAGCAAAACTCGGTTTTTCTATCGAGGAAAGCAGCCAAGCGGCCATTAGCAAATGTAGGCACCTGCTAGCCGATATTCCAGCTGCGCGTCTGTTCGACGAAACGCTCAAACTCTTTATGGCCGGATTCGCAGCACCCACGATTGAGCATCTAGCCAAATATGAATTATTGGAACTTCTGTTCCCTGAGACTCTAAGTGCGATGAACGATCCGTCTTCGCGCGGACTTATTCTAACGGCGATGGCGAATACGGATGCACGCGTTGCACGCGGAAAGCCAGTAACACCGGCTTTCCTCCTAGGTGCTCTGTTATGGCCTGCGGTTACTGCTAGGGGTCGTGATATTGCCAGCGCCGGCACCCACGAGGGATCACCCATCAATGCAGCTGGCCAAATAGTAATAACGAATACGTTGCAACGAGTATCCATTCCCAAGAGATTCTCGATTCCCATGCGGGAAATTTGGGAGCTTCAGTCCAGGCTCGAAAAATGCTCACCAAAGCGAGTGAGGTCGATCTTGTCGCAGCGACGCTTCAGAGCGGCATTTGATTTGTTATTGCTAAGATCCGAGTCCTCGGATGAACTTAAGTCGACTGTGACATTTTGGGAAGAGCAGCAACTGCTATTCCCGGACGTGGTTGGCAGTTTGCCAGCCGCTGAGATTCCAAAGCGCAAGCGACAGCCCCACCGAAGAAAGCGCAACTAATGACACTGACTGTCATCGCAATGGGGTCTAACCTCGACGACCCACCCCGACAGCTTAAAGTAGCGTGTCAGAGATTATCGAAATTACCGGGACTAAGTGGTTTAAGCGTGTCGCGTGTATTCACCTCGCCTCCGATGGGCCCCCAGGACCAACCCTCATTTTTCAATGCGGTCGCAAAATGCCACTACGCTGAAGAGCCAAGGCGACTTCTCGCCGAGTTACAGGCTATTGAGCAAGCTATGGGACGTGCGAAGTTGCGGCATTGGGGCGAGCGTTGTATAGATCTGGACATTATTCAGATGGGCGAGCAGCTCATACACGAGATCGATCTGGTAATTCCGCATCCGGGCATCAGCGAACGCATCTTTGTCGTGCAGCCGATGATTGAGCTGCTGGGTGGTGATCACAAGGTGCCAGGACTGGATGATCTTGTTACGCTTCGCCATAAACTTAAGTATCAGTCAATTTCGCTGTGTGAGGACATTGATATCAGCGGTGCGATAATGGCCTAGGCAGGTATGTTTTGACAGATGGGACCAAACAGCCAATTGACCTTAAAGGTCGAGTTCCACAGCCTTACATAGCGATTGAGGGGCCCATAGGCGTAGGAAAAACAACGTTAGCTCGACAGCTTGCGGACCTATTTGGCTATCAATTGTTGCTTGAAGACACGCACGAAAACCCATTCCTTTCAAGGTTTTATGTAAACCGTCGACAGAATGCGTTGGCAACACAGCTATTTTTCCTCTTTCAACGCGTTCAGAAAATTGACGACCTCAAGCAGCAAGATCTCTTTAGACCTCTCAGAATCGCTGATTTCCTCATTGATAAAGATCCGCTGTTCGCTCAGGTCAATCTCGATGCCGATGAATACGAACTCTATAACAAGGTCTACAACCAAATGACGGTTGACGCGCCAACGCCAGATTTGGTTATTTACCTGCAAGCATCCGTAGATCGCCTGCTTGAACGAATTGATCGTCGAGGCATTACGTCGGAACGGACAATAAGTCGGCATTACCTTGAGGAGTTAAATGAAGTGTACAGCGAGTTTTTTCTCTACTACGATGCGGCGCCGTTATTAACCGTGAACGCTAACCAGATTGACCTTGTGAATCGATATGAGGACTTTGCTCAACTCGTCGACTATGCTCTCAACATCAAGGCGGGACGGCATTATTTCAACCCAACATTCATTGATTAACGTAATGAAAAGAATCACCTAGGAGCGGCCAGGTCGATGTCAGATCGAATAACCACAAGCAACCTTGAAGCCATGAAAACGTCCGGCGAGAAGTTTGTAATGGTAACAGCCTACGACTCTACCTTCGCGCGGCTCGTTAGCGATGCGGGTGCGGAGTGTATTCTTGTCGGAGACTCTCTCGGTATGGTGCTTCAGGGTCATGAAACAACCGTGCCTGTATCTCTGGAGGCCATGGTTTATCACACTGAGTGCGTGGCTCGTGCCCGTCCAAAATCTATGATTGTGGCCGACCTGCCATTCATGACCTATTCATCACCCGACGTCGCGCTTGCCGCCTCTATGCAGCTCATGCAGCAAGGTGCTCAGATGGTGAAACTCGAGGGTGGAACCTGGCTCAGTGAGACCATTCACCAGCTGGTACAGCGAGGTATCCCCATTTGCGCTCACTTAGGTCTGACGCCTCAGTCGGTGAACGTATTCGGTGGCTATCGAGTGATGGGAAGAACACCCAAGGAAGCAAAATCGATTTTAGCTGATGCTGTTGAGATTCAGGATGCCGGCGCCAGTATCTTGCTGCTCGAATGTGTACCAGAGGAACTCGCCGCTGACATTTCGTCCAAACTAGATATCCCTGTAATTGGTATCGGTGCAGGGGCGGGTACTGATGCACAAGTGCTTGTGCTACACGACTTACTAGGACTGACCGAAAGGCCGGCCAAGTTTGTAGAAAACTTCATGGAAGGGGCTGAATCTGTCCAGAGTGCAATCGCCGCCTTCGTTCGAGCGGTTAAAGATGGCTCATATCCCAAAGCAAAGCACACGTACCAATAACTATGGAAATCCTGCGCAGCCTTGACGCAATGCGCGAGTGGCGTGCGTCGCTGGCACCTGATCAATGTGTTGGATTTGCACCAACCATGGGTAACCTACACGCGGGTCACACTGAACTCATTAAGACAGCTAAGCATCGTAGTGACGCAGTCGTCGCCTCTATCTTTGTAAATCCCATGCAGTTTGACGGCAATGAAGATCTCGGCGCTTATCCCCGCACGCTCGAGGCGGATCTGGAAAAGCTTGAGGCGGCTGGCGCGACCGCTGTGTTCACACCCGCGACGACTGACATTTACCCCGACGGTCTATCCCAGCATACAACCGTCAATGTCCCCGGACTCACTGACGTGCTCTGCGGTGCCTCTCGACCTGATCACTTCCGTGGTGTGACAACGGTGGTCAGTAAGCTTTTTGGCATCGTGAGACCCAACATTGCTGTCTTCGGAGCAAAAGATCTTCAGCAGGTGTTGGTGATAAAAAAAATGGTTCGCGACCTTTCGATCCATACGGAGATCGACGTGATACCTACCGTGCGTGAGACAGATGGTCTCGCCATGAGCTCACGAAATGGCTATCTGGGCCACGACGAGCGTGCACTGGCACCACTGTTTTCACGGACGCTCGAGGAAGCTGCCAACCGAATCGCCCAGTCAGGGTCCGACATCGGAACTGTAATAGCGCAAAGCAAAGCTGTCCTAGCTGACGCCGGTTTCATCGTGGACTACCTCGAAGCCCGCCACACCTGCGACCTTTCCTATGCCTCGTCACTGAACCAGGAAACTGCTATTTTCGGCGCCGTTTTTCTCGGTACTACCCGGCTCATCGATAACCGAATCGTGTAGCCGATTATTTATTCAGCGGCACCCAGCGGTCTCTGCTACTCCGCTATACTGGGTTCGTGCAAAAAGTCCAATAATTTCTCTACCTCGCTAGGCGGCGACGCAGTTACGCGACTCACAATGAACGCTACACCAAAGTTCACGATGGCTCCCACGACACCAAAGGCATTGGGCTCAATACCGAAGAACCAGTTTGGGGACATGTTGCCAAGAAATGAGGTACCAGGGATAAACATGATGCCTTTGTGCTGGAATACATACAGTAAGGTCACTGATATCCCGGCAAGCATACCCATGACTGCACCCTCGCGATTGACCCTGCGAGCGAAGATGCCCATCAATAGTGCGGGAAACAACGAGGATGCGGCGAGCCCGAAAGCCAACGCGACCGTGCCTGCTGCAAATCCCGGCGGATTTAATCCCAAGTAACCTGCCCCCAACACCGCCGCGGCCATCGCAATTCGGGAGGCCCTGAGCTCAGCTTTCTCGGAAATTGATGGCATGTAGGTACTTTTCAACAGGTCGTGCGAGATGGCGCTCGAAATTGCCAACAGCAGGCCGGCGGCGGTAGAAAGTGCCGCCGCTAGACCACCTGCCGCCACCAGCGCAATCACCCAATTTGGAAGCTGGGCGATCTCTGGGTTGGCCAGAACCAAAATGTCATTATCGAGTTTTGTTAACTCATTAGTTTCAGGGTCAGCCGTGTATTCGATGCGCCCATCACCGTTGAGATCTTCGACTTGAAGTAAGCCAGTTTGCTCCCAGTTCTCAAACCAAGCCGGCTTCTCCGCTATTAGGAGAGCCTGTCCGTCAGGCTGCTGCATTGTATTGACAATATTTAGCCGCGCCATCGCCGCAATCGACGGTGCCGTTGTATAAAGAATGGCGATGAATACCAACGCCCACCCAGCGGATCGCCGGGCAGCTGCCACACTAGGCACCGTGAAGAAACGAATGATGACGTGCGGCAACCCGGCAGTCCCTATCATTAGGGAGGCCGTAAATGCCATCATGTTCAATTTGCTGCCACGGATGGTTGTGGTGTATTCCTGAAAACCTAGATCAACCAGGATCGTGTCGAGTTTGTCGAGCAAATAGACATCAGTCCCAGCAAGCGTTGATCCCAAGCCCAGTTGCGGCAGTGGGTTACCCGTCAGTTGCAAGCTAATAAAGATCGCGGGAATGGTGTAGGCGGTGATCAATACAACGTATTGAGCAATCTGAGTATAGGTAATGCCTTTCATACCGCCGAGGACCGCGTAAAAGAAGACGATAAACATGCCGATACCAAGCCCCGTCTCATAGTCAGTCTCTAAGAACCGTGAGAAGGCCACACCCACTCCTTTCATCTGACCAATGACGTAGGTCACGGAGCATAGTATCAGGCAAATAACAGCCACCACTCGCGCCGAATCGGAGTAGTAGCGCTCACCAATAAAGTCAGGGACTGTATACTTTCCGTACTTCCTTAGATAAGGCGCTATCAGCAGGGCAAGTAATACATAGCCACCTGTCCAGCCCATCAAAAATACCGAGCCACCGTACCCGTTATAGGACAGGGCAATTAGACCCGCCATCGATATGAAGGACGCCGCAGACATCCAGTCTGCCGCTGTTGCCATGCCATTCGCAACCGGATGTACGCCACCATCAGCAACATAAAAATCTTTTGTCGACGATGCTCGCGCAGCTATAGCAATTCCGATGTACAGCGCGAAAGTAAAACCAACAACCAAATAGATGAGAAGAGTCAGACTCATTCCTCAAACTCCTTCTCAACGTCCACATAATCGCGCTCTAGACGTGTCATGACAGAGGAAAACGAGAAAATCAAAGCGATAAAAATGAAAATGGATCCTTGCTGCGCAAACCAGAATCCAAGCTTATAGCCGCCCAGCCTTATTACGTTGAGCGGCTCAACCAAGAGAATGCCAAACCCGAAGCTGACGACGAACCAGACAACCAGCAGGCGTAACATCAAGCTCCGCACCCTGGCCGCAAATCGCTGTAGCCGATCTACATTTTTGTCCTCAGCCATTTGCTGGATATCTCCCTTTTACTTAGACCTTTTGTTTCACTACCGAAACACATACGGCATTATTGTGTGTAAGTTAAGACGCGAGGTTTGCGTCAGCGCTGTGATAAAAACACAAGGATCCATTGAATGTCTAACGAGGCCCTATATCCCGTCCCACCTAATTTTTCCGACGCGCATATTACGCCCAAGAAGTACCATGACATGTATCGTCAGTCACTGGAGGATCCAGAGACGTTTTGGAGCCAGCAAGCGAATGAGTTCCTCTCTTGGGACAGAACCTGGGATTCGTTTTGTGAGAGCGATTTATCCACAGGTCACGCACGCTGGTTCGACGGCGGAAAGCTAAACGCCTCAGTCAATTGTATTGACCGGCACCTGCCTGCTCGTGCTGAGCAAACCGCCATATTGTGGGAGGGCGATGATCCCAACGAAATCCAACACATTACTTATCAAATGCTTAAAGAAGAGGTCTGTCGGCTCGCAAATGTCATGCATGATCGGGGTGTGCGCGCCGGTGATCGCATTTGTATTTACATGCCCATGGTGCCCGAAGCGGCCTATGCAATGCTGGCCTGCACGCGGATCGGTGCCATTCATTCGGTTGTTTTCGGTGGGTTCTCACCAGAGGCGCTTAAAGACCGAATAAACGACGCTAGTTGTCGAATGGTCATCACAGCCGACGAAGGCCTGCGGGGCGGCAAGAAGGTTCCCCTGAAAACAAATGTTGATGCGGCGTTAGCAGATTGTCCGTCGGTCGATACAGTGATTGTACTCGAGCGCACAGGCGCTGCAATTGACTGGGCTGACGACAGAGATATCGCCTACGGCGTGAGCACTCGGGCTGCAAGTTCTGACTTCGAGCCCGTGTCCATGGACAGCGAGGCTCCGCTATTCATTCTCTACACCTCAGGTTCGACTGGAAAACCGAAGGGCGTGCTTCATACCACGGGTGGCTACTTGTTGCAGGTAGCGAGTACCTTCAAGTACGTATTCGACTACCGCGAGGGTGAGATATTTTGGTGCACCGCTGATGTCGGCTGGGTAACCGGGCACTCGTATATTGTGTATGGCCCCTTAGCGAATGGTGCTACTACCGTGATGTTTGAGGGTGTCCCCACCTACCCCGACGGAAGTCGTTGCTGGGAGGTCATCGATAAGCACCAAATCAACACGTTCTTTACAGCACCCACAGCCATTCGTGCATTGCATGCTTTGGGAGATGATTTCGTTACTCGTTGCTCAAGGAAGAGCCTGAGAATCCTCGGTTCGGTGGGAGAACCAATTAATCCTGAAGCCTGGGAGTGGTATCACCGAGTCGTTGGCGATAGCCGCTGCCCGATTGTCGATAGCTGGTGGCAAACGGAAACAGGGGCAATGATGATCACCCCAATGCCCTCGGCTCACCCGATGAAACCGGGTTACGCCAGCTTCCCTTACTTTGGTGTCGAACCCGCCCTCCTCGATGAACAAGGTAATGAAATTGAAGGAGAAGGCGCAGGCTATCTCGTGATCAAGCGCTCATGGCCTGGGCAAATCAGAACTGTTTACGGTGATCATCAGCGACTGATCGATACCTACTTCTCGACCTACGACGGTTACTACTTCACCGGCGACGGCGCTCTGCGCGATGCGGACGGCTACCTCCGAATTACCGGACGCGTGGATGACGTACTCAATGTGTCGGGGCACCGCATGGGTACAGCTGAAGTGGAGAGCGCGCTCGTGCTTCACAATGATATTTCGGAAGCGGCAGTGGTTGGCTATCCGCACCCAATCAAGGGGCAAGGTATATACTGCTATGTCACACCGGTGACCGGTGTGGAGGATTCGCCAGAGTTACGCGCTGAACTCGTTCGGCTTTGCGTTAGGGAGATTGGTCCTATTGCCAAGCCTGATGTCATTCAGTGGGCGCCTGGCCTACCTAAAACACGATCAGGAAAAATTATGCGCCGTATCTTGCGAAAAATTGCTGAAAATGAGCTTGATAGCCTGGGGGACACCTCCACCCTATCCGACCCGTCGATTGTTGACCAATTGGTAGCGGGTCGCGAAACAGTCTAATCCTCGCGTTTTATCAGGGCTTGGCAAGTCTCCACAGATACGAGCCATCACGCCGGCAAAAAAAGCCCGGTACTGCGGGCCTTTTTGTCCGAGTCGTGATTACTTAGCCTCATCCTCATCTGCATCATCAGACGCTTCTTCCAATGCCTCTTCCATATCCGCTGCATCTTCGGTGGCTTCGTCGTCCGCTGCTTCATCAGTAGCATCTGAATCTGCCTCCGTGGCTTCGATCACTTCTCCAGTGACTGCTGCGTGATTAGCAACGTCTTCGGCCTCTTCAGCAGCATCATCTGCTGGCGTTTGATCAGCCGCCTCATCTTCCAGCAACTCTTTGATAGAGAGCTTAATACGACCGCGTTGATCAACATCGAGACACTTAACCGTGACCTCCTCCCCCTCGGTCAGATAATCGCTGACATTCTCGACCCGCTCCTTGGCAATTTGAGAAATGTGGAGCAAGCCATCCTTACCGGGTAATATTGTGATGAATGCACCGAAGTCAACGATTCGAGCGACCTTACCGGTATAAACCGCACCCACTTCAGCCTCAGCTGTAATGGCCATGATCATGTCAACTGCCGCATCGCGGGCCGCCTGATTCTGACCAAAGACCTTCACTGTACCATCATCATTGATATCCACCGTCGCGCCTGAATCCTCAGTGATCTGACGTATGGTCGCACCACCCTTACCAATAATGTCGCGGATCTTGTCCGAGTCTACTTTCAGGGTCAACATACTCGGTGCATTTTCGGATGTGATCTCGCGCGCAGACTCCAGTACCGCATTCATCTGGCCGAGGATGTGCAGACGAGCGTGCAATGCCTGCTCCAAGGCCACTTCCATGATCTGCTCGTTGATGCCCTCGATCTTGATATCCATTTGCAGCGCAGTGACACCGGCCGAGGTACCCGCAACCTTAAAGTCCATATCTCCCAGGTGATCCTCATCACCCAAAATATCGGTGAGAACCGAGAACTGATTGCCTTCCTTCACCAAACCCATCGCGATACCTGCTACCGGTGCCTTTAGAGGCACACCTGCCGCCATCATCGCGAGCGATCCGACACAGACAGAAGCCATGGAGCTGGATCCGTTTGATTCCGTGATCTCAGATACAACACGGATCGTGTAAGGGAACTCTTCGTCGGTTGGCAATACCGCTGCCAGACCACGTCGCGCTAAACGGCCATGCCCAATTTCGCGACGACCAGTGGCGCCGATACGGCCCGCCTCGCCCACAGAATAGGGAGGAAAATTGTAATGCAACATGAAAGGATCACGTCGCTCGCCCTCAAGGGCGTCAATAATCTGAGCGTCGCGAGTTGAACCGAGGGTTACAGCGCCGATCGCCTGTGTCTCACCACGCGTGAACAATGACGAACCGTGTGCATTTGGCAGCACATCAACCTCGCACGCGATCTGACGAACCGTACGGCCGTCACGACCATCGATGCGCGGCTCCCCAGCCAAAATACGTTGACGGACGATACGCTTTTCAAGCGACTTGAATTCGTCCTTGATGTCATCTGCAGAAGGACCGTTTTCAACGGCTAGTGCCTCGACAACGGCATCTTTAATTTGACCTACGCGCTCGTATCGTGCTGCTTTTTCAATGATGCGGTATGCCTCACCGAGATCAGCACCTGCGGCTTCTTCAACCTGTGCTCGCAATGCCTCGTCAAACTCTGGCGCTGACCAATCCCAGCGTGGTTTGCCAGCTTCTTCCACCAGCTCGTCAATCGCCTTGATGACAGTTTGCATCTCTTGATGGGCGTATAGAACCGCACCTAACATCTGGTCTTCAGAAAGCTCTTTTGCCTCCGACTCAACCATAAGAACTGCATCGCGGGTACCCGCTACGACCATATCCAACTTGCTCTCTTTGAGCGCAGCGTAGCCAGGGTTCAGCAAGTAGCCCTCTGCCTCGCTAAAGCCAACACGAGCACCGCCAATGGGGCCATTGAACGGGCAACCTGATATCGCTAGCGCCGCCGATGTACCAATCATGGCAGGGATGTCGGGGTCAGTATCGAAGTCAGCAGACATGACTGTGCAAACAACCTGCACCTCGTTCATAAATCCATCAGCGAAGAGCGGACGGATAGGCCGGTCGATAAGGCGCGAGGTCAAGGTTTCCTTTTCGCTAGGTCGCCCCTCGCGCTTAAAAAATCCACCAGGGATTTTGCCCACTGAATAGGCTTTCTCAATGTAGTGCACGGACAACGGGAAGAAATCTTGTCCGGGCTTTGCTTTCTGTTGAGCTACCACTGTGCAAAGCACAGAGGTGGTGCCCATGGTCACCATCACGGCTCCCGAGGCTTGACGCGCGATGCGTCCTGTTTCCAGCGTGACCTCCTGGCCACCGTACTGGAAAGTCTTAGTAACAACGTTCACTTAACTATCTCCAAAATAAATTGGCCGGCATAAAGCCGGCCTTGAGTCGTTTTTATCGGCGCAAGCCCAGACGCTTAATCAGTGTTGAGTAACGAGACGTGTCCTTGCGCTTCAAGTAATCCAACAGTTTACGGCGCTGGTTGACCATGCGAATGAGACCACGACGTGAATGGTGATCCTGTGCATGCTCTTTAAAGTGCTGCTGTAGCTGCTCAATATTTGCGGTCAACAAAGCGACCTGAACTTCGGGTGATCCTGTATCACCGTCAGACTGCTTGTATTCGTCCACAATTTGAGCCTTGCGTGCTGCATCTAGTGCCATGATATGTCTCCAACCTGCGTTAGTCTTAGCCCACCCGTGCAGGTTTACAGGGGGGTTAATCGATGACCGCTATACAAACAGTCGTTTCGGAGCGACTCGGCCGTCCTCCAGTATCACACCGATACCTAAAAATGACCCACCCGCTTCAGCGATGCGCACCATACCACTAAGTGGCGCATTTCGCACTAGGACTGGTTGTCCTTGTTTTAGGTAGAAAGCCTCAGAATTACTGAGTTCGACCCTATCTAGATGCCCCACAGCGATCTCGGGATCAATTAGAAACTGGTCAAGTGCATTCGGCCCTTCCTTTTCAGCCACACCCACCAACGTCTCCAGACGGATCGATTGGCTGAGATCAAAAGGACCCGTCGCCGTTCTTCGAAGAGCGCTCATATGACCCGGCAGTCCCAATGCATCCGCTACGTCCTCTGACAGAGTTCGTATATAGGTCCCCTTACCACAGGATACTCGAATATCCGATTTTGCAACGGAACCCGGTACAAACGAGATCATTTCAATCGAATGAACTGCAATCCGACGTGTTTTTCTGTCAACTTCTTTGCCCTGTCTCGCCAACTTATAGAGTGGTTGACCATCAACTTTCAGTGCTGAATGCATCGGGGGTTTTTGATCAAACTCGCCAATAAAGGAAACAAGCGCGGCCGTTACCTGATCGGCTGTCAGAAACTCAGCAGTCTTCTCTGCAAGGATCTCGCCTTCACTATCACCAGTAGTCGTTTTGATGCCAAAACTGACCGTCGCTTCATACGCCTTATCGGAGTCGAGTAAGAACTGTGAGAGCTTTGTTGCCTCGCCCAGACAAATGGGCAGCACACCAGTCGCCAAAGGATCCAGATTGCCGGTATGACCTACCTTAGCTGCATTAAACAGGTGACGGACACGCTGAAGTGCTTGATTTGATGAGGGACCGATGGGCTTATCGAGAACGAGAATACCTGTGATCGCTCGCCCTCTCCGCCGGCGCGCCATATCAGGTTTCGTCTACGCGAGAGGAATCTCGCTTTTGATTGTCCGATGCTCGAGCCTTACCCAATAGCGCTTCCATATGACGACCACGACCGACGCTTTCATCGAATTTAAATGTCAGTTTTGGGACGGTTCTCAAGGTCGATTCACGGGCGATTTCGCTACGCATAAAACCAGCAGCTTTATCAAGCACCCTGGTCACCTCTTTTGCCGATTTAGCGTCCTCTAGACCTAATTTTGTGAAATAGACCTTCGCGTAACGCAAATCTCGACTAACCTCGATCGCGGTGATACTGACAAATTCGGTCCTCGGATCGCGAACACTCTGTAGCAAAAGCTTTGCTAGCTCTTGCTGCAGAAAGTCAGCGACTCTCTCAGTTCGACTGAACTCCTTACCCAAAGCGTTTTACCTACAGAGACCGGGCAACTTCGTTGACATCGTATACTTCGATGAGGTCGCCCACTTTTACGTCGGTGTAGTTCTTGACGCCGATGCCACACTCGGTTCCGCTCCGAACCTCGTTCGCATCGTCCTTGAAGCGACGTAGCGACTCGAGCTCTCCCTCGTAAATAACGATATTGTCTCGCAAAACGCGAATGGGCTTGGAGCGATAGACTGTCCCCTCTGTCACCATGCACCCAGCGATAAGACCAAACTTCGGCGAGCGGAAGACATCCCGTACCTCCGCGATACCAACAATCTCCTCGCGTAACTCTGGCGACAACATACCAGACAAGGCGGCCTTAACGTCGTCAATGAGATCGTAAATGACATTATAGTAACGAACCTCTACTCCCTCATTTTCAGCAAGACCACGCGCCTTAGCGTCGGCTCGTGTATTGAAGCCGAAGATAACCGCATTACTAGTTATAGCAAGCGATATATCAGTCTCGGTGATCCCACCAACACCGCCAGCAACCACATTGACTTTAACCTCTTCATTGCCTAGATCAGACAATGAAGACTGAAGTGCTTCAAGTGAACCCCGCACATCGGCCTTGATGACAATATTCAGCAACCGCACCTCACCAGCAGTCATCGTCTCAAACATGCTGTCTAGCTTGGCTGCTTGTTGACGAGCCAGCTTACTTGACCGCTGCTTCTCTTGCCGAAAATCCGCAATTTCGCGAGCGCGCTTTTCACTCTCAACGGCAACGAAGGGGTCACCCGCATCAGGCGTCCCATTAAGACCTAGAATCTCCACAGGGATGCTCGGACCGGCAACTGTCACAGGCTGTCCATTTTCATCCAGCATGGCTCTAACACGACCGTATTGTAATCCTGCAAGAATGATATCGCCCTGATTCAAGGCGCCTTGCTGTACCAATAGGGATGCTACAGGGCCGCGCCCTCGATCAAGCCGCGACTCAATCACTAGACCGCTGGCTGGAACGTCAGCCGGTGCTTTCAATTCCAGCAACTCCGACTGCAGCAAGAGCGCCTCAAGAAGGGTATCAATACCTTCACCCGTGTGCGCTGAGACCGGGATAAACTGAGTATCACCACCCCAATCCTCTGGAATCACCTCTTTTGCTGCCAACTCGTTTTTGACCCGGTCGGGATCAGCGCCCTCCTTATCCATCTTGTTAACTGCAACAACCAATGGCACCCCAGCTGCTCGCGCGTGCTGCACCGCTTCTTCTGTCTGCGGCATCACGCCATCGTCCGCAGCAACCACTAAAACAACGATGTCCGTGGACTTAGCGCCTCGTGCGCGCATAGCAGTAAAGGCTGCGTGACCAGGCGTGTCGAGGAAAGTGATCATGCCCATATCGGTCTTCACATGGTATGCACCGATATGCTGCGTTATGCCACCCGCCTCACCGACAGCGACACGTGAGCTTCGAATGCAGTCGAGCAATGATGTCTTACCGTGATCGACGTGGCCCATTACAGTCACTACAGGTGCACGAAGTTCAGGGGTGCCCTCTTGGCTTGCGAGAGATTCCTCCAACTGCTCCTCGAGCGCATCATCGCTCTTCAACTTGATGCGATGGCCTAGTTCCTCTACTACAAGACTTGCTGTGTCTTGATCAATCATTTGGTTAATAGTTGCCATTACACCAAGCTTCATCAGCTCCTTAATCACTACACCCGCTTTCACCGCCATCTGCTGCGCAAGATCACCCACGCTGATATTTTCTGGCAACTCGACGTCGTAAATAATCTTCTCGGTAGGCTGCTCAAACGCATGCTGATTCGGCTCGTCACCAATGCGTCGTCGCTTACCGACACGTGCACGCCCCATCCCTGATTCAGCTGCTTCAATATCGCTTAGCGACAGGTTGTGGCCTCTCTGCTTTCCGCGACCACCCGACATGTTTGAGCGATCTAAACGCCCCCGGCTAGGCTTTCGCCGATTATCATCCGAATCGCGCCCGTTATCTTTTGAAGGCGCCTCGTGTAAGCGCTTTGGCCTTTTTTCACTTTGTGTTGATGCCGCTTTTTCGGCAGCGGCCGTCTTCTGAGCTACCTCTTGCTCGGCCCTCTTCCGCTCCTCGTCCACTTTTCGCGCTGCGACCGCATCCTCCAACTTACGTTGACGGTCGTCTTCCTCGGCACGTCGTCGTTCAGCTGCACGCTGCCGAAGTACCTCGGGGTCCAAATTACGCAGGTCTTCCTCTGTCTCCGCGACGCCCTCAGTCAATGGCGCAACATCTTCTTGTGCATCCACGGTTTCGGCTGTCTTGGCAGCGTCGGTCGCTTGAGCAGCGGCTTCCAGTGTATCGATCTCCACCGCAGGTTTTGCAGAAGCCGCGGGCTCCGCAGCTATCTCTGCCGCAGGCACCACTCCTGGCACTTCAGGCTCGACAACTTCCTCCGCTTCGGGACGCTTAACGTAAGTCCGCTTCTTTCGAACCTCAACATTCACCGTGCGCTTGCCGGAGCTGCCACCCGTTTTGAGGGTGCTTACCGACTTGCGCTTCAAGGTGATTTTTCTAGGCGCTGCTTCCTCGCTACCGTGGCTTCGCTTCAAATGGGCAAGCAACGTGCGCTTGTCATCATCAGAGACAACCTCGTCCGCCTTGATATGGGGAAGGCCCGCATCCCTCATCTGCGAAAGCAGCTTATCGGAGTCTGTTCCCACGGTCTTTGCTAACTGCTCTACCGTTACTTCAGCCATTTCGTTTCTCTCTAATTTCGCTGTTGTTCTTCTGTCGTCTCGCTTAATCCGCTACTGACGCAGACTCCCCCTCTTCCGCGAACCACGGCTCGCGAGCAGTCATGATGAGCTCCGCAGCCCACTCTTCAGTCATACCTTCAATATCCATGAGTTCGTCCACGCTCTGCTCAGCGAGGTCCTCCATTGTGACAACGCTCATACTCGCCAGTACGTAGGCGAGTTGTTTATCCATACCCCGCATCCCAAGCAGGTCCTGCGCCGGTTCGCTGGAACCAAGTTCCGCTTCAGATGCAATTGCCATGGTCAGCAGCGCATCCTTGGCCCTTGCGCGAAGCTCCTCTGCAATGTCTTCGTCGAAGCCCTCGATACCAGCCATCTCTTCAAGCGGCACGTAAGCGACCTCCTCAACTGTGGTGAACCCCTCCTCAACCAATACAGCAGAAACATCTTCATCGACGTCGAGAGCATTCATGAAGGTCTCCATGATCTCGCTGGCTTCGGCCTCCTGCCTCTCGATCGCCTCATCCGTGCTCATGACATTGATGGTCCAGCCGGTCAGGTCTGATGCCAAACGCACGTTCTGCCCGCCCCGCCCAATAGCTTGCGCCAAATTGTCTTCAGCAACAGCAACCTCCATTGTGTTGCTGTCCTCATCAACAACGATGGATTCAACTTCCGCGGGTGACATGGCATTGATCACCAACTGCGCAGGGTTGTCGTCCCAAAGAATGATGTCGACGCGCTCGGTATCGAGTTCGTTGGATACCGCTTGTACCCGCGAGCCTCGCATACCGACACAGGCACCCACGGGATCGATCCGCTGATCACCGGTTTTCACTGCGATCTTTGCTCGAGAACCAGGATCTCGCGCCGCCGATCGAATCTGAATCACACCTTCAGAGATCTCTGGTACTTCAATCTTGAAGAGCTCGATCAGCATCTCCTTGCAGGCACGCGAGAGAATTAACTGTGGCCCTCGCGACTCCTCATTGATTTCTAGGAGGATTGCCCGCACTCGGTCATTCATTCGGAATGTCTCTCGTCCGACCAGCTCAGAACGAGGCAGCAGACCCTCTGCGTTGTTACCCAAATCCAAAATAATGTTATCCCGAGTGACCTTCTTTACAGTGCCGGCCAAAAGCTCCCCCATCCGGTCCTTGTATTGATCCACAACTTGCGCGCGCTCGGCCTCACGAACACGCTGGACAATGACCTGCTTGGCAGTTTGAGCCGCAATCCGACCGAAGCCAACATTCTCGACGACTTCTTCGTGCACATCACCCGGCCGAAGGTTTTCGTCAACTTCAATCGCCTCTTCAGTCGTGAACTGGGTACCTAAGAGCGCAAGTTCCGTATCGGGTACGACCAACCACTTGCGCTTAGTTACGTAATCGCCGGACTCTCGATCGATTGTCACCTCGATATCAGACTCCTCGTCGTATCGCTTTTTCGTCGCAGTGGCGAGCGCCAGCTCGATGGCTTCAAAGATAATGTCTTCGGATACACCTTTCTCGTTAGAAACGGCTTCGGCGACCATCAAAATTTCTTTGCTCATTCGCTATGTCTCACTCTTTTCATCGAGGACCGAATCGCCCTCTTTCAAACTCTCATTCATCCAGCCACCCATGGCTATCCGAGTGCGTTCAATCCACTCAGGTGTGGGTTCAACACGTGCTCTTTCGACGCTGCTGAACGGCAGCAAGTACTCGTGTTTGTCGACGCGCACCACAATGTCGTCATCATCGAATCCAAAAAACCAACCTCGGAATTTCCGACGACCCTCGAAAGGGAATCGAAGCTTCACTTCGATCGGTTGTTCCTGGTAAACCGCAAACTGCTCCTTTTTGAATAGCAAGCGATCGATTCCAGGTGAGGAAACCTCCAAAGTATATTCACCCACGAAGGGGTCTTCGACGTCCAAAATACCGCTGATGTGCCTACTAACCGACGCACAATCATCGACTGTGACACCATCGCCTTTGTCGATATATACGCGCAATGTCGGCCGACGGTTGGGGCTCAATAGCTCCAATCCCCACAGCTCATACCCCAACATACCAACTGTCGGTTCGAGCATGGTGAGCAGCTGGCTCTCTTTACCACCCATCGTATTCATCGCCGTCCTCGGCAAATTTCAGGCACAAAAAAGGCCCGAACAAGGGGCCTCAAATGCAGCGCCAACAAACGCGCTATGTTGGTAGCGGGGGCCGGATTTGAACCGACGACCTTCGGGTTATGAGCCCGACGAGCTACCAGGCTGCTCCACCCCGCATCAAGTCTTACCAATGCCCCTTGCATCGACGCCTGTATCGTCGAAGGCACTAACACGAAACTCTGAGTCTGTAACCGAGGGTCCCGCAACTGAGGGGCGAGAGTCTAGGGAGTCAGGGGTGCCGCGTCAAGGGAGAAACGCACAAAAAAGGGGCGTCTATGAGAAACCTTAGGGCCTGGAAAACAAAGAGACGCGTGGCTTTATGACGCCAAGATATCGAGCGCTTCCGACACAGACTTGGCTAGCACGTCTCAGTTATTTGCCAGTCGCAGGAGGCAACGAGACCACTCACTGATTTAGCGGAGCGGACCGCATCGACAATAGCTAGTTCCAGCGCCCTCGCTGCGGCGATGCCAATGCTGTTCAGCGATGCATCGGCGTCAGCTATCATTTCAACCTCAGACCCCGGCATTGAGACAGCAAAAACCGTGTCGCCGTCAAAATGTGTATGAACGGGTCGGATCGCCCGTGCCATCCCGTCATGTGCCATCTCGGCTATTTTTTTTAGCTGAGCTTTACTTAGGTTAGCGTCGGTCGCGATCAGACCCAATGTGGTGTTGGTACCCGCAACCGGCGCAGTTGCAGCCTTCCCGAGCGCTACATCAACAGCTGATTCATAGTATCCAATATCTCTTGCTCGGATCCCCGCTACTACGGTATTGCTGGCTGAATCGACGACCTCACCCATCGCATTGACAGCCACAAGTGCCGAGACAGTAAAACCATTGTCCAGACGAATGAGCGCACTACCTAAGCCTCCCTTTGTCATCTTTGACGGACCTAACAGCTTGCCAACTGTTGCGCCCGTCCCTGCACCAATATTGCCGGACGAAATGGGCGCATCTTTTGCGTCTTGAGCCGCCTTGTAACCCCAGTCGATACCAGGCCTCACCTTGGGTGAACCTAGATTCAAGTCAAACAAAACGGCCGCCGGCACTATGGGAACAACCGTATCTTCCAAAACGGGCAACCCAACCCCCTCCTCTTCGAGCGCTGCCATAACACCCGACGCCGCATCTAGGCCGAAGGCGCTACCCCCAGTCAGCACAATGGCGTGAATCTTCTCAACCAAGTTACCGGGCTCCAGTAGATCAGTTTCTCGTGTTCCCGGCGCCGCTCCCTGAATAGAAACAGCGGCTCTTGCCCCCTCTCCGGCAAATCGAACCACGGTGACACCTGTCAGATTCAACTCATCTGTAACATGCCCAGCGGTAATTCCAGCAATAGCAGTAAGACTCGCGTTCTCCATCAGTAAGGAAGGCACCTTTAATCCCAAAAAAGCCACACAAACAGTCATAAAGACCACCAAAAATCCCGCCAAAAGGCAACGGATTTTGCGTCTATAACTATGAGGCTAACACGTGAGGGTTAATCGTCGATTAATGCATCAAAAAGTATCGCTTAATCGGGGTCAAATCTATTTCGTTCGAGGCGTACAAGGCATACACTCCGCGCGTGTCGATAAGAATAATTTGCTAGGAGAGACATTCATGGCGGCTTTACCTGAACACGCCAAGGTTGTTGTCATCGGACAGGGTGGCATTGTTGGGGCATCGGTGGTTCATCACCTGATTGAAGAAGGTTGGGATGACATCGTCGGCCTCGAAAAGTCGGCGATTCCCACAGACATCGGCTCGACATCGCATGCATCAGATTTTTGCTATATGACATCTCACGACAAACTGAATGTCGAAATTACCAATTACAGCCGAGAGTTCTATGCAAAACGCGGTAACTACATAAAAACCGGTGGTCTCGAAGTTGCCCGCAAGAACGATGACGAACGGATGATAGAACTTATTCGTAAGGTTGGGTCGGGTAAAGCTTTTGGTACAAATGCGCACATGATTACCGCTGCTGAGGCGAAGGAGAAATTCCCACTTTTAGAAGAAGACCAAATCCAAGGTGCAATGTGGGATCCCGACGCCGGTCTCGTGACGCCTCGTTCGCAGAAAGTCGCAGGGGATTTAGTCGATGAGGCAGTAGCCTCAGGCAAACTCAAAGCCTTCGCGTATACCCCCGCCACTAAGCTCATTGTTGAAAACGGAGAGATCAAGGGAGTTGAAACCCACAAGGGCACAATTCGGGCCGACTACGTGATCCTGTGTGTCGGTATTTGGGGTAATTTGGTCTCTGAGACTGCGGGTGTAAAACTGCCGCTGATGCCACTCGAGCATCCACTCTTGTTTTTTGGGCCTTGGGATGACCTCGAGGGAACTGGTAAAGACATCGTTTACCCGTTGATGCGTGACCAAGGCAACTCAGCCTACGTAAGAGACACGGGGGATCCTACTACTCCCGAGGGTGGTTTGTTGGAATGGGGCTACTACGAGCCGTTTGAGCCGCGACTGGTAGACCCAACTGACATCGCTGAACCTGGAGAGGCACGACTATCGCCCTCAATGCGGGATATGAGCCTCGATCAGGTGATGGAAGCGTTTGAGCGAGCGATAGAGCTGACTCCCGTGCTAGGTGAACTTGGGTGGGAAGAACGACGGTCTTTTAATGGCCTTCTATCCATTACTCCGGACAGTAGCTCAATTATTGGCGAGTCAACTGAGGTCAAAAATCTTTGGCTGTGTGAGGCAGTTTGGGTCAAAGAGGGCCCTGGCGCGGGTAAGTTGCTAGCTGAATGGATGACCCATGGACGCACGAAGCAAGATATTCACAGCGTCGATTCTGCGCGTCATTACCCAATTCAGAAAGGTGATGACTATGTCCGCAGCCGATGCTATGAGTCTGCCCAGAAAATCTATACCCCTGCGGTTCACCCGCGCGAGCCCTTCGCGACGTCACGTGGCATGCGCGTTAGCCCCTTTTATGAGCGGGAATTAGCTCTTGGCGGGTACTTCATGGAGGTTGCCGGTTGGGAGCGAGCGCATGGTTACGCGGCGCACGAGGAAACATTGCTAATAAAGTATCGCGATCAGGTGCCGGTAAGAGACGCTGAGTGGGACAACCGCCACTTCTGGGAGGTCTCCAATGCGGAACAGCTCGCTATGAGCGACAGTGTTGGCATGATCAACCTCTCACACTTCGCCATTTACGATGTTGAAGGTACCGACGCAGAAGGACTAATGGAATATCTCTCTGTAGCGAAGGTAGGTGCGGATACTTCCATCGGAAAGGGTGTTTACACCCACTTCCTCGATCATGCAGGTGGCATTCGCTCTGATCTGACCATCATCAGGCTCGCGGAAGACTGCTTTAGAGTGGTCTGCGGTGGTGATACTGGTCACCGTGACTACATTTGGATGCGTGACATGAGTCATCGCAAGAGTTTCTCGAATGTCACGTTCCATGATCGCAGTGAAGAGCTGGCGACTCTGGGGCTGTGGGGCCCTGAGGCACGAGCGACACTCGGCAAGCTGATGGATAGTCCTGAAATCATCTCTAACGAGGCTTTCCCTTTCGCTACCACCAAGGAAATCACAGTCTGCGGCGTCAAGGTTTGGGCCTTCCGCATTAGCTACGTTGGCGAGCAGGGCTGGGAGCTCTACTTCCCATTCTCCGATGGCCTCGCTGTTTGGGACGGATTGTTTGAGCTTGGCGTAACGCCAGTGGGTATCGAGACATACGCTAACAGCCGAAGGCTCGAGAAGAGCTTGCGTCTGCAGAATGCCGACCTCGAGACTGAGTACAACCTCTACGAAGCGGGACTCGCACGACCCAAGGTCAAGGCAGCAGACTTCCACGGCAAGGAGGCCTATTTACAACAGCGCGAGTTAGACGAGCAAGCGGCCTACCTTTGCACATTTGTTCTCCAGGACACGACAGATAGCAACGGTGTTAAGCGCTACCCTGTAGGCAACTGGCCCATCCTCGACCCAGAGTCGAAAGAAGTCATCATCGATTCGCACGGTCGTCGTTCTTACACCACCAGTATGGCTTTCGGCCCCAGTCTCGGTGTGAATATTGCCATGGGTTATCTGCCCGCAGATAAGGCAAAAGAGGGCGATACCGTACTCATCGAGTACTTTGGCGAACACTACGAGGCCAAGGTAATGAAAGTCGGTTACGGTGCGCTTTTAGACCCCACAAATGAGCGGCCAAAGAGTTGATGATTTTAAATAGGAGCCTTACGACTCCTGTTTTATAAACATCTGATTAAGAACGTCGTCGACGTCTACGCCCATCAGTTGGCTCGACCACCTTCTTCACTGGCGGCTCTACTATCGAAAACAAGTTCGGATAGGGATCTGCCTTGTGGGGGAATGCCATCGCCGCGACGAAATAGTCCTGAAAGTCAGATTCTGTCGCAGTTTCAATTCGTTCGGTACGGTTCACCGTCTGCTGGATAGCGCCACGGGCCTCATGATCAAGTAGCGCTATACGCGCTCCTGCGCCTGCAGCATTGCCCGCAGAGGATACCTGATCGAGCGAACAGTCGGGAATCAGTCCTAGCACCATTGCGTGCTTGACACTGATATGACTACCAAAGGCGCCCGCGAGGCGGATGCGGTCAACCTCTGACACGCCCATCTTGTCCATCAGCAACTTGATACCGGCATATAGTGCGGCTTTTGCCAGTTGGATCTGGCGCACGTCGTTCTGAGTGATCACGATGTCGCGTTGTGATTCGTCCTCGGCAAAATAAAGGACATAAGACCAGGTTCTTCCATGCGACCTGACACGTGAGGTTCGCTCCGCGAGCGCTCCGTCAACGATGCCATCCTCGGAAATAACACCTGCAAGAAACATCTCCGCGATGACTTCAATAATACCTGAGCCACAGATACCGGTGACATTAAGTTCTTTTGTTGAATCCGCGAAACCCACCTCCGTAGACCAAAGCTCAGAACCAATCACTCTGAATTTTGGCTCGAGGGTTTCACGATCGATTCTTACTCGCTCAATGGCTCCGGCGGTAGCACGTTGCCCCGCGCTGATTTCCCCACCCTCAAAAGCGGGTCCAGTTGGGCTCGAGCAAACCAGAAGTCGGTCTTTATTACCGAGCACAATTTCTGCGTTGGTTCCCACATCGACAATGAGACTCATCGCATCATCGTTGTCAGGGCTCTCTGCAAGGATGACCCCTGCCGTATCAGCGCCCACATGCCCTGCAATGCAAGGCAGTACAAATAAGCGTGCTTGGCTATGAGTATCGAGACCGAGATCACGGGCTCTCAACGTGACAGCCTGATCGATGGTCAAAGCAAACGGAGCGCCTCCCAAATTGATTGGGTTAATGCCCAAAACCAAATGGTGCATGATGGGATTGGCAACCAATGAGACCTCTAAAATATTATCGGTCGTCTCACCAAGTTGCTCCGTAAGCTCCGCGAAGAGCTTGCTCAGCGCCTTTTGTATAGCAGAGCTCATCGCCTCGGCACCCTCGGAGTGCATCATGATGTAACTGACGCGACTCATGAGGTCCTCACCGAAAGGGATCTGTGGATTCATAACGCTGGCCGATGCCAATACATCACCTGTTGCGAGATCGCAGAGGTGTGCAGCAACGGTTGTGGAGCCCACATCAACTGCAACACCTCTTGGTGAGTCGAATAAACGTGACCAAACGCCGATGATCTGTCTTGATTCAAAAACAGCCACCGTGACACCTCGGTCGCCCGATGCCAGTGCCACCTGCAGCTTCACCAGCTCACTGGTCTCAATTCGGAGGTCGGTTAAACCCCATTCAGACTCAAGCGAGGCCATTAGGAGTCTCGCTTCACCCCGAGCATCCTCTAGAGTGGATTCTGGCAAAGTTACGAAATAGAGACGCGTGGCGGTATTGAGCTGAATATCGCGGTGCTCAGCATCTTTGCGGATGATTTGACGGTGAACCTGGCTCTCGGGTGGTACGTCAATAATCACGTCATCGAGTAACTCGGCGTGACAACTCAACCGCCGTCCCTCAAGAAGTGGGCCCTTGCGCTCGTTAAATTTTATTTCCGTGGCAACCAGCGGCGACAGATGTGCCGGACTTGAGGTCATCTTGTGTTTTTGAAACGTACCCGACATGCAGGAAATTTGGCAACGACCGCACAGGCCTCTGCCGCCGCAGACCGAATCGATATCCACACCCAAGGTCCGGGCAGCATCGAGCAATTGAGTGTACTTCGGAAATTCGCCCCGCTTACCGGATGGTAAAAATAGAACTTTTACCTGTTCGTTAGACACGTATTACGCGTTAGCCTCGACGACGTCCAGCACGTCCGCGACGGCCAACAGCTCCCTCCGCAGCTGGCTCACGGTAAGCTTTAATCCAATTCGCGCAATCGGGGTCATGTCCCATCATCACATCGCCACCTCGAACCGCCTGCATCACCTCGGCATGCAATGGGCTGGTAATTGCTGATGTCATGCCCGCGCCCATTGCCATCGTCAAGAATGCCGCATTGATGCCGTTTCGGTTGGGCAGCCCAAAACTTACATTAGAGGCACCGCAGGTTGAGTTGACCTTAAGCTCTGTGCGAAGTCGTCGTACGAGCTCCATCACTTGAACGCCTGCCTGATTAATAGCACCAATTGGCATAACCAAGGGATCAACGACCACATCCTCGTAAGAAATTCCATAGTCGGCTGCGCGCTCAACAATCTTCTTAGCCACCTCAAAACGCACATTGGGATCTTCAGAGATGCCTGTCTCATCGTTTGAAATGGCAACGACAGCAGCGCCGTGTTTTGCAACCAAAGGAAGCACACGTTCGAGCACTTCATCCTCACCGGTGACCGAGTTAACCAAGGCTTTGCCCTGATAGACCGCAAGACCGGACTCGAGTGCCTCAACAATTGAGGAGTCGATGCTCAGCGGGACATCCGTCACTGATTGAACCAACTGAATCGCCTCTGCCAATATGCGAGGCTCATCCGCCAGTGGGATGCCCGCGTTCACATCGAGCATCTGGGCGCCAGCTGCCACCTGAGCCAATGCATCTGCCTCCACGCGACTGTAGTCCCCGCTTTTCATTTCCTCGGCAAGAATTTTTCGCCCAGTAGGGTTAATGCGTTCACCAATGACAACGAACGGTTGATCAAAACCGATGCAAACTTCTTTAGTGGCCGAGCTGATAATAGTGGTGGTCATGGATGTCTCCTGCACGACCAAAACCTTCTTTGTCGTGCATTAATTATTGTAAAACCTCGCGCTCGTGTGCTTACCGCTATATCGAACACTATGGTTGAATTTAGGCGCGTTTTTAACGCCTCATAGAGCCGGATGCAAGTTAATTCGCGTCCTTGAAACCTTTATTTGAAACCATGGCTTTAAGCGCCTCGTCACCGACTTCCGCTTCGAGAATTTTCCCTATTTGCTCGGCCAGCTCTTGGGGAGAAAGGTCTGACTCTACGGACGTTGTGACACGGCGCCATTCCTCGAGATAAGCTTCACTACCTCCCTTACCCGCGCGCATTGCGGCGCGATCTATCGCCGCCTGAAATCGATGCTCAAGAAGGTATTTCCCGCGCTCCCGACCGCGCTTAATCTGTACCTGAGAGGGAATGTCTCTCCAAAACACATCTATTCTCTGCACGTTGCTAACCTTCCTTGTTAACTGGTTTTAGATTGAGGTAAATCGGGATTCATGGGTTCTCAGTCTGTTATCGGCAAGTCACAGCACATTAGGCGATGACACGAATAACCTCTTCTTCCACGGTATTCGCTAGTAATCCGTAGCCCGTTGTGACTACCTCCAGAGGAAGCTTCAATCGAGTTGCCGCCCGCTCTGCCTCATAGCGGAGCTCACTACTGTCGACCTGGGCGAGATACACCACCTTACGGTAATGACCAAAGAGCATTTCCTCGAGCTCCGGGTGCTTGTCCAGTTTCAGCTCGTCAATCACCAACCGATCGAAATGACGTACCAGAAAATCTGTCAGATAAAAGGTGCCCGGCTCTGCCTCTGCGAGCGCCTCAAACACGGAACTGGTTGCATAGAACTCGTAGCAGTGCGCACCGGGCAAGCGCTGAGCGTTGAACCGCCGAGCAACGCGATCGACTTCACCGCCCGTGCCGCAGTCTGCATAGGCGATCAATATGTTGTTGTACTCAGCATGATGTTTGACCAGCACCGACTCCAGCCGGTCGGCTATTCGGTCAGGACGATTGTGCAACGCGGCATCAAGACACTTAATATCGAGTGCCGTCCACTGATTGACTCGCTTAAGCGCTGAAATCTCTTCCGCGAGGGCACCACAGCCAATGACTAATATGCGCCCCAAGTGAGATCAGGCCTGAGCGAGCCGACGTGCATCAACTAAGCGAACGGCAGTGGTTGCAGCCTCAGCCGCGTCACGGCAGTACGCGTCAGCGCCCACGGCCTCGCCAAACTCTTCGTTAAGTGGCGCTCCGCCTACCATAACAATGTAGTCATCTCGAATGCCTTGCTCTTTCAAAGCATCAATCACTACCTTCATGTAAGGCATGGTTGTCGTCAGCAGTGCAGACATGCCAAGGATGTCAGGCTTGTGGCGCTCAAGAGCCGCAATATAATCCTCGACGGCGTTGTTGATGCCAATGTCATAAACCTCAAAGCCTGCACCTTCGAGCATCATGGCGACGAGGTTTTTACCGATATCATGGATATCACCTTTCACGGTACCGATCACCATGGTACCCACAGGCTTCGCTCCCGTCTCCGCGAGCAAGGGTCGAAGAATGGCCATACCACCTTTCATAGCATTTGCTGCAAGCAATACTTCGGGCACAAACAAAATACCGTCCCGAAAGTCAATTCCAACAATGGTCATACCATCGACCAGCGCTTTTCCAAGAACCTGCTCAGCGGTCCAGCCACGATCTAGGAGAATTTGCGTGCCCTCCTCGATTTCCTCTTTCAATCCGTCATATAGGTCATCGTGCATTTGCAGCACAAGGTCCTCATCGGACAGCTCTGAAAGGATAATGTCTTCTTCGTCAGACATGACTGATGTCTCCGTGGTAATCACCTAGTAGTCTCTATCGGCGAACGATGCTTTTTCACGCGCCATGAAATCTAGTAGCGCCTCATCAATGGCTGGATCGAGAGCCGGCGGCTCGTAGTCCGCCAACATTTGCTTCCAAAGGCTGTTCGCCCGCTGCGCAGCGTCCAAGCTGCCTTCAGCTGACCACTGCTCAAAACTGTTGTTATCGGCAATGTTCGAGCGATAGAACGCCGATTCAAAATTGCTTAGCGTGTGTGCGGAACCTAGGAAGTGCTTGCCCGGGCCCACCTCATGGAATGCATCCATTGCCTGAGCGTTTTCAGAGAGATCCATCCCCCCAAGTAAGACTGCGATCATATTCGCTTGATCGCAGTCCATCACAAATTTCTCATAGCCGACTGCCAGGCCACCCTCGAGCCAGCCAGCCGTGTGCAACATGAAGTTAACGCCTGCTAGAGCCGCTGTCTGTAGGGTGTTAGCCGCCTCGTAAGCCGCTTGTGCATCTGGCAGCTTCGAGGCACATAAACCTCCACCACTCCGATAAGGCACACCAAGTCGACGTGCTAGCGCCGCTGTCGCATAAATGACCTGACTGGGCTCTGGCGTGCCGAATGTTGGTGCACCCGTCGCCATAGACACTGCCGCTGCAAAGGTGCCGAAGACAACCGGACATCCGGGACGGATGAGCTGCGTGAGCGCAATACCGGCCATCGCTTCTGCGAGAATCTGAGTACAAGTTCCAGCCACCGTAACTGGCGACATCGCACCTGCCAAAATGAAAGGCGATACTACACAAGACTGATTGTTTCTTGCGTAGACCTTCAACGACCCCAACATCGTCCCGTCAAATACTAAGGGCGAGTTGACGTTGATTAGGCTAGTGAAAACACAGTTCTGATCGACGAACTCATCACCGAACACAAGCTTCGCCATATCAACTGAATCTTGCGCGCGGCGATGGTGTGTTACCGAACCCATCAGTGGCTTGTCACTGAATTTGAAATGGCTGTACACCATGTCGTAGTGACGCTTGTTCACCGGCAGATCCACCGGCTCACACACGGTTCCACCCGAGTGGTGAAGGCCAGGCGCCATATAGGCCAGCTTTACAAAATTCCTGAAATCTTCGATCGTCGAGTAGCGGCGGCCGTTATCCAAATCATGAGCAAACGGGGATCCATACGCTGGTACCAGCACCGTATTTTTCCCACCGATCGTCACACTGCGCTCTGGGTTGCGCGCATGCTGGACGTATTCTGATGGTGCCGTGGCTTGAATAATCTCTCGGCACATACCTCGCGGGAAACGCACGCGAGTTCCATCAACATTGGCACCCGCCGCCTTGAAGAGCTCTAATACTTCGGGGTCATCAAGAAAATCGATGCCGACTTCCTCGAGCAGTCGATCCGCATTGTCCTCAATGAGCTGAAGACCTTCTTCACTCAGAATTTCAACGTAGGGAATCTTTCGTTTGATGAAGGGTGCGCTAGCCGGTCCTGCGTTGGCTCTCGCCTCACGACGACCTGTACGACCGCCTCCTTTTCGTCGTCCTGCTCGCTCGCTCATACGACTTTCTCTCTTATTAGTTAAGGCCCCGAAACGGCGTCATTTTAACTTCATAAATGGGGGGAAACGCCAGAAAAATCGTCGTAGAAATCAGACTTTTTTCTACCACTTTTTGGTAAGTATTCATGGCTCTATTTTCAGAGTTACCGGAGCACTCCAGTCAGCTAGTCGTAAAAAAAATTCGACCCTTTGTAAGGTCGATAACACAATCGCAACAGTTCATGAGGTACTGTTGAAACATAAGCCAGTGGAAAGGCGATCAATAAGCGAGTCTGCGGTGTCGGCAAAACGTATTGCGGTGATTGGTGCAGGTGTGAATGGCGTGTGTATTGCGACCGCTTGCGCGTCACTGGGCCACCGGGTAATGCTATTCGATGAAAGCAAACCCTTTGACCAGACAAGTAGCGCATCCTCACGCATGCTTCACGGCGGTATTCGCTATATTGAGCACGGTCGCATTGGGCTGGTTCGCGAAGCGTTGATCGAACGCGATGGCTGGCTTCATTTTGCACCTGATGCAACCCGTGTCGAGCGATTTTATTTCCCAGTCTATCAGGGGGCTCAGCGAGGGCGATGGTTGCTATTCGCCGGCACATTGATTTACCAGTGGCTGGCGGGGCGCTTCTCCGTTGGACGCAGTCAGTTACACAGCACCGAGGACCTCGAACAAGTCTTCCCTAATTTAGTGACTCGGGGCCTTCGCGGCGGGGCTAGCTATTGTGATGTCGTGATGGATTACGAACTGCTGATCCAGCGCCTTGTTGATGAGGCAAGGGCACAGGATGTACACATCGTTGAAAATACGCGAATCCATCGCCTGTGTCGCGAGGGGCGAATCGATACTCCAGATCAGACCCTCGAGTTCGACCAGGTGATCAACGCAGCTGGCCCTTGGGCGGCAAGACTACTTGAGGTCTCAGGTATTGATTCCAACTTCACCATTGACCATGTGCGCGGCTCACACCTCATTTTAAAAGCATCGTTTCCAGAAGCATTGGTTCTGCAAGCACCGGGTGAGCGAAGGATCATTTTTGTAATCCCTCTCGATACTGAACATGTGCTGCTGGGCACAACTGAACAGAAACATGATTTACCAGATCCGATTATATGCACCGATGCTGAAAGCGCTTATCTTTTGGGAATTCTAAATCAACATCTATCTGAGCCACTCGCACCAAGTGACATCGTGTCTTCATTCGCTGGCGTTAGACCCATTGTGCGCCCTCGTGTCGCCACCATCGCTAACATTAGCGCTGCTAGTAGAGACTCCGAGATCGAGGTCACTGACCGTCTGATCAGTGTATTCGGCGGCAAGTGGACATCGGCACGACACTTAGGCGAAAAAGTCGCCGCGCTTGTCTAGCCATCTCGAAATAATCATCACACAAAAACCGACCTTTGGTTGCTCGCGTAGGGTTGGTATTAGATGAGGCTTTCTGAAGAGGGTCCCCAGTGGTTACTGCACTATACGCCAGCTTACTCACGCTTTGGTTTGTCTTCCTATCGATGCGCGTCATAGCGTTGAGAGGCAATCCAATGGTCGCTTTTTTAATCCTTGGGGCCTCTCCAGACGACATGCTCGAGCGTGCAGTTCGGGCTCACGGAAATCTCGCGGAATACGCACCCATCATGCTGATCTTGCTCTATCTGCTAGAATCGCTGCATTCAGAATCACTTACCCAGTCGACAATCCACGTACTTGGCGGCACCTTCCTTCTGGGAAGACTCATGCACGGGATGTGTTTTGGCTTCATGAAATCTAGCATGCCGCTGCGTATTGGTGGGACCATGCTGACGCTCTTCCCGCTCATGGGCGCGGCTATTCTGCTTCTCACCTTGGTCGTTTAGCCCCGTCGTCCGCGGAGGACTGTGCTATAAAGCTTAGACCATCCGGTAATTTGGGAGATTTGGATACACAGTGACGCTCCTCATTGTTTATCTTGTCATTGCTATCGGCGTCTCATTTTTGTGCTCCATTCTTGAGGCGGTGCTCTTGTCCATGACGCCGACATTTGTAGAGCGACTGGCCCAGGACAGGCCTCGCGCGGGTGCGGTGGTGCAGAGAGTGCGAAAACGCATGGATGAATCCCTGGCCAGTATTCTGATACTGAACACCTTTGCCCACACCATGGGTGCAGCGGGTGTGGGTGCGCAGGCAATCAACGTTTTCGGTCCAGAAATGGAGACTCTGGTCGCCGTGTTGCTTACGCTCGCGATCCTCTATTTTTCGGAAATCATCCCGAAGACCGTAGGTGCAATTTATTGGCGCGGTCTAGCCATCCCAGCAGCACATGCTATCGTCTGGTTGGTGCGCCTCACCTACCCACTCGTCTGGGTGTCTACTAGACTTACCAAGATCATGGGCAACAAGGATGCGAGCACGGTGACTCGTGAAGAAATTCTGGCGCTCGCCTCGCTGGGTCACCGCCACGGCGCACTGATGTCGCAGGAGAACCACTACCTCCAGAATATTCTGCGCATGCGCTCAGTCACTACCAGAGATATTCTGACACCGAGAACGGTCGTGCACATGTTGGATGAAAACGCTACCGTGAACGATGCTTTGGCCTTCGAAAAGTCTCGGCGATTTTCCCGAATGCCGGTTTACATCGATTCTGCTGATACGGTCACGGGTCATGTACTGCGCAGCGACTTGTACGAGGCTGAGCGAACCGGCAAAGGTGACACCACCATCGCTGAATTGCGACGCGACGTGGTCTATGTCTCAGACAAATTGTCCGTTCATAAACTCATCAATCTCTTCATCGCTCACCAAATGCATCTCTTTGTCGTCGAGGATAAATACGGTCAAACCGCAGGAGTAGTGACCTTGGAAGACGCTCTAGAGACACTGCTCGGTACGGAAATTGTCGATGAAAGTGATTCTGTCGCCGACATGCAGGAACTGGCCAAGGAAAAACATCGGGAACGATTGGAAATCGCGAATACTGATTAACTGAGTTTTGCACCCGTAAACGATGTGACTTTCGGGTAAAATATGAACTGAAGACCCTTTTTTGAAGCACAAAAAAAAATCACACATGAGGCTTGTTCGTGAGATGGTGCGGAAGGGGGGACTTGAACCCCCACAGCCAAAGGCCACTACCCCCTCAAGATAGCGTGTCTACCAATTCCACCACTTCCGCAATCTGTGTTGGCTTTAGTCGATCGGGAGATCGTCAGCGCCAGAATTCTCACTAGGCTCATCAGCAAGCGGTAGATCACCTGCAGGAACCAAAGGTGCAACCTCTATCGACTCGAGCGGAACCTCAAAACCAAGGTCGTCGGTATCCGCATACTGCTGATCCGCAATCATTGCCAGACCAAAGCTTGTCGCGAAGAAAAGCGCCGATAACCAACCGGTCGCAGACGTCAGCACGTTACCACCACCCGACGAACCAAAGACCGTCTGTGATGCACCGCCACCAAACGATGCGCCCATATCAGCACCCTTGCCGCGTTGCAGCAAAATGAGGCCGATGATCGCAAGCGCTACCAGCAGGTGGACAACCAAAATAACTTGATTCACGTCTCTCTCCGAAAGTAACGTTTCTACTCTGAACCACGTCAGAAGTAAGGGTGCGCGAGTCTACCCAAGTGCTGTACTTGGGGCAAGGTTAATCTTGTTATGCGGCCTGCCGAATAGCGTCTGCGACTTCTTCGGCGAGCGCATCAATGGCGACCGTGTCATCACCCTCAACCATGACGCGAATGACCGGTTCGGTTCCCGATGAACGCAGAAGTAAACGTCCTCTTCCCTCTAGCTCAGATTCAACGCGCCGGCAGGCTTCACCAATGCTGGGATGAGCCGACAGATCGAAGCCCTTTGCGATGCGCACATTGACCAACACCTGTGGCAACGGATTTAAGCCCGAGGTTAGCGCTTCGAGGCTTTTCCCTGAGGCCTTGACAGCCGCCAGTACCTGCAAGGCGGCAATGACACCATCACCGGTTGTACTCAAGTCTCCGCAAATAATATGTCCGGACGACTCGCCGCCCAAACTCCAACCCTCGGCGACCATCAACTCTTTGACGTAACGATCGCCCACTTTTGCTCGCGCCAATCGAAGTCCTCCCGCCTCAAGCGCTAATTCTAGTCCCATATTAGTCATGAGCGTACCAACGATTCCGGCATCAGAAGCACCACTGGCAAGACGATGCATAGCCAACACGTAAAGCACATCGTCGCCGGTCAGCAACTCTCCACTTGCATTGACCATTTGCAGCCGGTCGCCGTCACCATCAAAAGCGATGCCAATATCCGCACCCTCCTCGAGTACCTTTGCCTGTAGCGCAGCCGGCTCTGTGGAACCAACTCCATCATTGATGTTGTAGCCATCGGGTGTTGCGCCAATCATAACCGTTGCGGCGCCAAGCTCTTCGAATACGGCAGGCGCTATGTGGTAAGTGGCGCCGTGTGCACAGTCAATGACGAGCTTCATGCCCTTCAAACTGAGCTTATCTGGAAACGTTGACTTACAATATTCGACGTATCGACCCGCGGCATCGGCAATACGGGTGGCCTTACCTAGCTGCTCTGAATCGACGGTCTCCATGGGGCTGTCAATCATGGCCTCGATCTCAAGCTCTAGCTCATCTGAGAGCTTGCTACCATGGCCGTTAAAAAACTTGATGCCATTATCGAAGTACGGGTTGTGAGAGGCGCTAATCACAATGCCCGCGTCTGCTTTTTGTGTTCGCGTCAGTAAGGCAATACCGGGGGTCGGCAGGGGACCCAGCAATTTTACATTCGCACCCGCCGCTACCAGGCCTGCCTGCAATGCTGACTCGAGCATGTAGCCCGATACCCGAGTGTCTTTCCCAATGACCACCGTTGGCTTGGTGCCATCCTTATTCGCGAAGACCTTGCCTGTCGCCCAACCTAGTTTCAGCATAAAATCGGGTGTAATCGGCGCCTCGCCAACACGACCCCGGATGCCATCTGTACCAAAGTATTTTCGACTCACAACTCACCCTCAGTCGCCCGCCAAACAGCCAGTGCATCCGCTGTTTCTGCCACATCATGTACGCGAATGACGGATGCTTTCCTAGCAGCTGCCATTACAGCCAGTACAGCACTGGGAACCACACGCTTTGAAGAGGGGCGCCCGGTGACTGCACCGATCATAGACTTTCGCGAGACACCAACCAAGATCGGCAGACCCAATGAGGCAAATTCTTCGAGTCTTCGTAACATTTCGTAGTTTTGCGAGACAGTTTTGCCAAAGCCAAAACCAGGGTCGATCATCATCTGATCCTTGGCTACACCTGCCTCTCTGCAGACTGCGACCCGATGTTCAAGAAATGCCTTCACATCTATCACAACATCAGCATAGTCGGTCTGCTCTTGCATACGATTTGGCTCATCGGACATATGCATCAATGAAATAGGTAAGTGGGAACCAACGGCCGCGGCCATAGCACCCTTGCGGGAAAACGCACGGACATCGTTGAGTAACCCGGCGCCAGCTTGTGCCGCCTCGCGCATGACCTCAGGCGTACTGGTATCGATCGACAAGATGACATCGAGACGCGGAAGAATAAGCTGAACAGCGCCCATGACTCTGTCTAGCTCTTCCTGTGGCGACACCGGTGCGGCACCTGGGCGAGTGGATTCCCCTCCAATATCAAGGATCGCAGCGCCATCAGCAACCATCTGAGACGCTCGCTCCAGGAGGCGATCGTACAAAATTGCTCCACGAGAGATCAGTTGGCCACCGTCAGAAAATGAATCGGGCGTCACATTTAAAACACCCATAATTTGAGGTGTATCCAGCGATAACAGCCGCTGGCCACACCGGAGAGTCACCGACACGTTTCTTAGTTAGTAACGGGATCGCCCATGGCATCTTCATTTGGAGACGACGCCTCTGGATCTGACGGAGAATCAGATGAACCATCCGACCAATCAGAAGGAGGATTTGGCTTGCGGCCTTCCATAATCGCATCGATTTGCTCGGAGTCGATGGTTTCGTACTGCATCAGAGCCTCTGCCATCATTTCCATCTTACTGCGATGCTCCTCGAGCAGGTCGCGCGCCTTCTCATAACACTCGTCTACAATGGCGCGAACTTCCTTATCGATCGCCAGCGCTGTTTCATCTGACATGGCTTTCGCCGGTTGTGCCGCTGTTCGGCCCAGAAAAACTTCCTCACCGCCCTCGTCGTACATCAGAGGTCCCATGGCATCGGAGAGGCCCCACTTGGTGACCATATTACGGGCAATTTCGGTCGCACGCTGAATATCGTTGGATGCGCCTGTAGTAATACCCTCTTTACCCAAGGTCATCTCTTCCGCCACTCGGCCACCAAACAGGCTCGTAATCTGGCTCACGATATGACGTCGGCTATGGCTGTACCGATCTTCCTCGGGAAGGAACATGGTGACACCCAATGCACGCCCTCGTGGAATTATGGACACTTTGTATACTGGGTCATGTTCTGGCATGAGACGTCCGACAATGGCATGTCCAGCCTCGTGATAAGCCGTGTTTAGCTTCTCTTTCTCGGACATCACCATGGAACGTCGCTCAGCGCCCATCATGATCTTGTCCTTGGCTAGCTCGAACTGCTGCATACCAACGGTTCGCACACCTGCTCGCGCTGCAAACAGCGCGGCCTCGTTGACGAGGTTTGCCAAGTCCGCTCCAGAAAAACCGGGCGTGCCCCGTGCAATTTTTGATGCTTCCACGTTTTCTGCCAGCGGCACCTTGCGCATATGAACCTTAAGGATCTGTTCTCTACCGCGTATATCGGGCAGTCCCACAGTAACCTGACGGTCAAAACGACCCGGACGAAGTAACGCAGGGTCCAGTACGTCAGGACGGTTGGTCGCGGCGATGACGATGACACCATCGTTCCCACCGAAGCCATCCATCTCTACCAGCAACTGGTTCAGGGTTTGCTCACGCTCGTCGTGACCGCCGCCCAGCCCCGCGCCACGATGACGACCGACCGCATCGATCTCATCAATGAAAATGATGCATGGAGACTGCTTTTTCGCCTGATCAAACATGTCGCGAACGCGCGATGCGCCCACGCCGACAAACATCTCGACAAAATCCGATCCCGATATAGAAAAGAAAGGTACTTTGGCTTCACCAGCAATAGCCTTAGCAAGCAAGGTTTTACCGGTACCGGGCTGTCCCACCATGAGGACACCGCGCGGTATACGCCCGCCCAACTTCTGAAAGCGGCTTGGATCACGCAGAAACTCAACAAGTTCCTGCACGTCTTCCTTCGCTTCGTCAACGCCCGCGACATCGGCAAACGTTGTCGTTATCTGATCTTCACCCAGCAGCTTTGCCTTGCTTTTACCAAAGCTCATTGGGCCACCGCGGCCACCGCCTCCACCTTGCATCTGGCGCATAAAGAACATAAATACGGCGAGAATAAGTAGGATCGGGAAGCTAGCAACCAACAACTGCGTCCAAACCGACTGCTGCTCAGGCTGCTTACCCTCGACCACAACATTGTGGGTAAGTAAGTCGTCCATTAATTTTGGATCTTCGACCATAGGTCGAATGGTCTCAAAGCTGGAGCCATCGGTTCGCTCTGCCGAGATCGTCAAACCATCAACGACCACCTTGGAGAGACGATTATTTTGAACCTCTTGGATAAAGGCCGAGTAACCCAACTGCTCTTTCTGGCCCTGGGTATTGAAGTTGTTGAATACCGACAGCAGTACCGCCGCTATCGCTAGCCACAACAACATATTCTTTGCCATATTGTTCAATTCACCATCCTCCGGACTGACGTTGGCGCCTAACGGCTCACTAGTATAGCGGGGTATGCCCACGACGCGCACTTAAATGATTTGGAGACGCCAAGGTGCTATTTCAAGGATTTACGGGAAATTTCTCAAACTGGGTCTAACCCTTGAACCCTTTAGCAACCACATAAACCTCTTTTGAACGGGGCCGGGAGGCAGCCGGCTTTCTGCTGCTCACCGACTGAAAGTTGCTGCGAACCGATTTAAGCCAACAATCAAAGCCTTCCCCGTGAAAGACTTTTGCCACGAATGCGCCTCCCTTTGGAAGCATCTGCACCGTAAAATCAAGCGCAAGTTCGACCAAGTACATGCCCCTTGGCTGATCGACATCGACAATACCACTCATATTAGGCGCCATATCGGACAGCACCACCGAAGGTTGTTCAGTGCCAATGACCATTTGAATCTCATCAAAGACCGACTGCTCGGTGAAGTCACCCTGTATGAATTCAACACCGGCAATAGCATCCATAGGCAAAATATCGCTGGCGATGACCCGCCCCTTATGCCCTACGAGTTTAGCGGCAACCTGTGACCACCCTCCCGGAGCGCTGCCCAGATCGACTACCATCATGCCAGGACTAATAAATCGGTCCTTTTCATTTAGCTCAAGGAGTTTATAGCAGGCTCTAGAGCGATAACCATCAGCTTGTGCACGCTGCACGTAAACATCGTCGCGGTGTTCTTTCAGCCAGGCTTTGCTCGACCCGCGCTTCTTCGCCATTTTGAAGGACTCCTGGAACAATGCCAGTTAGAATAGCAAGCATTCATCCACAAACTGCAGCCAATGAGAACCAATTCTTGGAAAACCGATTACTAAAACAGTACCGCGCAATTGCGCACAAACTTCATCCCGTTGTAACCGTTGGTGGACAGGGTTTAACCAGTGGCATTGAAACGGAACTAAATCGAGCACTTACCGATCACGAACTGGTTAAGGTCAAGGTCAACGTGGGAGACCGTGAAGCACGTGACGCTGTGATTGAGCGATTAGTCACGTCGTGCGGAGCAGAGTTGGTGCAGAAAATTGGTCACACGGCCACTTTATTGCGCCATTCAGAAAAGGCTGACCCAAGGAAGTCGAACCTACACAGACCTTTCTAATGTCCAATATCCTGCAATTCCCCAGTCGCGAAAAACAGGCTTATGCCTATCTGAAAGATCAACTAGGAACGCTGTTGCGAGATAAGGGCGCAGACGAAGTCCTAATAGCTCATGCCACCGAGCTTTTGACGAAGGTCTATGGCGATCTTCAAGGCGAATCAGACTTTTCCTTTAGCATCAGCCTGCCCAATGGATTGGATATTGAAAAGGTGCAACAGCTTCAGGACGAAATTGGCTCGGGGGTGGAGGCGCTACGGCAGCATCACCACTCGATCATGATTAAGATGGCAGCCCAGCTATTGCTCACAGAATTAGAATTGTTTCAAAGGAGCAGGGATTAGCTCCGTCTAGCTTAGAAGCACCCCAGCAAGGCGGTAAACGCTAAATGCAACCACCCACGCCAACACGAAATAACCGGCTGTCAAAGTTGCGGCAAAACGAATAAAATTTGACTCTCGCGTCAGTAGCGCTGCGATAAATACCCGCTAGAGCACAATCGTGAAAAACACCACTGGTGCAGCTTCAGAGGCCACAGTTAGTCCCGATTCTACAATCTAATTAGCGAGCGAAGCGGATTACTCATCGGTATACTCGGTACCGAAAATGGTCACGATACCAACTAATTCCTCACGCGCTAGGAACGAAGAAATGATGGCAACGTCGTATCGCCAGTCCAAGCCTAGAGGCGAAAAAATGGGCTTAATGAAACGATCAATAGGCGCGAACCAAAAGCGCTCTTTCTTGACTTGGGCGCGCCTACCTTTAGGACATTGATCATTAAGCAGACTTTCAGCAGATCCGGACAAAGTTTGCGGATTGCTGATGTGAGCTGTGGGTGGCGCCACGCACCTCGTACACGTGTATGGCGCGGAAACCCGACTGCAATGCGCAGGTAATTTGCTGACCCTCTCGAAAGCCGATGTCGACCAGCCGCTGACCCGCGGTGTCGGTGGTACCACCGCAGACAGGGGCTATTCTTTTAGACTCACCGACCACGAGCTGCCAAAGCGATAGTGCTGTCATCGATTTCTGGGGCATTATTGTTGATTGAGTCAGATAACATCAGGTCTAGACGTGACGCACCTTATCGATCTCATAGTAGATATCGCCGCCAGGGGCTTTGACGACGACCTCATCACCCTCTGACTTTCCAACCAAAGCGCGAGAGATGGGCGAGCTCACAGAAATCATGTTCTGCTTCACGTCTGCCTCATCCTCACCAACGATTCGATAAGAGACTTCGGTATCGTCATCGACATTGATCAGGTCTACAGTGGCACCAAAAAGAACACGCCCGGTGTGGGCGAGGGTTGTAATATCGATGACCTGCGAGTGCGACAGCTTATACTCAAGTTCCTTGATTCGTCCCTCGGCAAAGCTTTGTTGTTCTCGTGCAGCGTGATACTCAGCATTCTCCTTAAGGTCACCATGCTCTCTAGCCTCTGCAATCGCCGCAACGATTCGTGGTCGATCGACTTTTTTCAGGCGCTCCAGCTCTTCTCGTAGGGCCGCTTGACCAGCGACTGTCATAGGAACTTTATTCATTTACCAAACTCACATGGAGATCCTGAAGCCTACGAACCTGCCCATCAGGCTCTTGTTCCATAGACATACATATGGCTTCGGCGGCTGCAAGGGTTGTAGTGTAGAACACCTGATGCTGCTCGGCACTCGATCTAATCGAAGCTGAATCCAAGATGGCCGTGCGACCTTCTGTGGTATTGATAATCAGCGAGGCCTCGTCGTTCTTTATCAAGTCAACAATGTGCGGACGCCCTTCCGCTACTTTTTTCACAGAACGGACGTCGAGACCTGCCTGCTGCAGCGCCTTTGCCGTGCCTTTTGTTGCTGCAAGGGTAAATCCTGTAGATACCAGTCGCTTGGCAACTTCAACAGCAGCCGCTTTGTCTGCATCGCGAACACTGAAAAGGGCTAGACCTGACTTAGGCGTCACATCGCCGGCACCCAACTGTGCCTTAGCAAAGGCGTCAGCAAACGTGGGGCCCGTACCCATCACTTCACCGGTGGACTTCATCTCCGGCCCCAATATAGGGTCAATGCCTGGGAATTTATTAAAGGGTAATACCGCCTCTTTAACGCTGTAGTAGCTGGGCACTACCTCACTCATAAACCCTTGCGACTCTAAACTTTGCCCCGCCATACACCGCGCTGCAATTTTCGCCAACGACACGCCGATGGCCTTCGAAACGAAAGGTACGGTCCGCGACGCTCGTGGATTCACCTCAATAACGTAAATCTCGTCAGCCTGCCACGCAAGCTGGACATTCATTAAACCTTTGACCTCAAGCTCCACCGCCATTGCTTTCACCATGTCGCGCATCTTGTCTTGCACATCAGCTGGAAGGCTGTAAGGCGGCAACGAGCAAGCGGAATCGCCCGAGTGAATTCCCGCTTGTTCGATATGCTGCATAATAGAACCAATAACTACGTCGTCACCGTCCGACACGGCATCAATGTCCACCTCGATTGCGGCACTCAAGAAGAGGTCTAGCAGCACTGGTGAGTCATCGGACACCTGAACGGCATCTCGCATGTACCGAAGCAAGTCATCTTCTCGGTAAACGATCTCCATCGCGCGCCCACCAAGAACATAGGATGGTCGCACCACTAGCGGATAACCAATTTCTCGCGCCGCAGCGACCGCCTCATCAACACTGCGCACTGTCGTATTCGGTGGCTGAAGCAACCCCAACGCTTGAATCATCTGCTGGAATCGCTCTCTGTCTTCTGCTCGGTCAATCTGGTCGGGCGTGGTTCCAATAATGGGGACCCCCGCAGCCTCCAACGCACGCGCCAACTTCAATGGTGTCTGACCGCCAAACTGCACAATGACACCCTTAGGCTTCTCGAGGTCGACAATCTCGAGGACATCCTCAAGCGTCACAGGCTCAAAGAACAAACGGTCTGAGGTGTCATAATCAGTCGACACGGTCTCGGGGTTGCAGTTGACCATAATGGTTTCATAGCCATCTTCGGCCATGGCCTGCGCCGCGTGAACACAGCAGTAATCAAATTCGATGCCTTGACCAATTCGGTTAGGCCCGCCACCGAGAATAATAATTTTCTCTCGATCGCTTGGCGCCGCTTCGCACTCCTCCTCGTACGTCGAGTACATGTAAGCGGTAGCAGATGAAAACTCCGCCGCACAGGTATCGACTCGCTTGTAAACCGGTCGTAAATCCAACGCCTGACGATGCCCTCGCACCATTGCTTCGGAGTCGCCCGTGACAGCGGCAATTCGCCTATCAGAAAAGCCTTTGCGCTTTAGATTGCGCAATTCAGCATACTCAAGTTCAGCCACCGAGCGACCCTCAAGTGTCCCCTCGTGACGAACGATGTCCTGAATCTGAACCAAAAACCAGGGATCCACACCTGAGTAGCCGTAGATCTCCTCCATTTCAAAACCCGCCCTGAAGGCATCCGCAAGGTACCATATTCGCTCAGCGCCAGGATGGGTCAACTGTTTCACCAGTTCAGCTCGCGAGTCGTCGTCGGTGACTACCAATCGCTGCTCGAAACCCGCCGAGTCAACTTCTAAGCCGCGCAGCGCTTTTTGCACAGACTCTTGGAAGGTACGGCCAATTGCCATCACTTCACCCACGGACTTCATTTGCGTCGTGAGCTTGGCATCCGCTGTCGCAAACTTCTCGAATGCAAAACGAGGTACTTTCGTGACGACGTAGTCGATCGCGGGCTCAAACGACGCAGGAGTCACACCGCCGGTAATGTCGTTAGCCAACTCGTCTAGGGTGTAACCGACAGCGAGCTTGGCTGCGACCTTCGCAATCGGGAAGCCCGTGGCCTTCGACGCCAAAGCAGATGATCGTGATACCCGGGGGTTCATTTCAATTACAACAATGCGACCCGTATCTGGGCACTGTCCAAATTGAACGTTGGAGCCGCCCGTTTCAACGCCAACCTCCCGCAGTACAGCTAGAGAGGCGTTCCGCATAAGCTGGTATTCCTTGTCCGTCAAGGTCTGAGCGGGTGCTACGGTAATCGAGTCACCGGTGTGGACACCCATTGCATCTAGATTCTCGATGGAACAGACGATGATGCAGTTATCATTCTTATCTCGAACGACCTCCATCTCAAATTCTTTCCAACCAATAAGCGATTCGTCGATCAGCAACTCATTAGTTGGTGACAGTTCGAGGCCGCGCTTACAGATGGTCTCGAACTCCACTCGGTTGTAAGCAATACCACCGCCGGAGCCACCCATGGTAAATGACGGGCGAATAATGCAAGGAAAGCCGACTTTTTCGAGAACACCAAACGCTTCCTCCAGCGTATGGGCGATCTCGGCACGAGGCGTTTCCAAGCCGATTTTCTTCATCGCGATATCAAACTTTTCGCGGTCTTCGGCTTTATCGATAGCCTCTTGTGTCGCACCAATCATTTCAACACCGTACTTAGCCAGCACGCCTTCGGCGTCGAGTTTCAGGGCGCAGTTCAATGCTGTCTGACCACCCATCGTCGGAAGCAGAGCACAGGGTCGCTCCTTGTCGATAATTTTGGCAACTGTCTGCCATTCCACGGGCTCGATGTAAGTCGAATCAGCCATAGCAGGGTCGGTCATGATAGTCGCAGGGTTCGAGTTCACTAGGATGACTCGATAGCCTTCCTCCCGAAGCGCCTTACACGCCTGAGCCCCCGAGTAGTCAAACTCACAAGCCTGACCGATGACGATCGGCCCAGCGCCCAGAATCAAAATACTCTCGATGTCGGCTCGTCTTGGCATTAGGCGGCTCCTCCCTGAGAGTTAGCAGTGTTCATGCTCTCGATAAAGGCATCAAAAAAGTACTTTGAGTCGTGCGGGCCTGGACTCGCCTCAGGGTGGCCCTGAAAACTGTAAGCCGGCGTGTCGGTTCGACGGATTCCCTGAACCGTGTGGTCAAAGAGTGAGCGGTGAGTAACCACCAGATTGTCCGGTAGGTCGGCATCTGCAACCGTAAAACCGTGGTTCTGACTAGTCACCATCACTGTCTTGTCAGCCAGGTCCTGAACCGGATGGTTCGCTCCATGATGACCATGACTCATCTTTTTAGTGCGAGCACCGCTCGCCAACGCCAGAATTTGATGTCCAAGACAAATGCCGAAGAGTGGCAAATTTGCAGCCATCACCTTTTGTGCCAGATCAATGGCGTAGTTGCAGGGCTCGGGGTCTCCGGGTCCATTGGAGAGGAAAATACCATCTGGATTGTGAGCGATGACCTCTTCATAAGAACTCTCGGCCGGCATGACGGTCACGCGACAACCAAGATCAACAAGAATTCGAAGAATATTGCGTTTGACACCGAAATCAAGTGCCACGACATGATGGGTTGGTTCAGGTCTTGTTGGCGATTCCAAGCCCAATCGCCAGGTAGGTTCGGTCCACTCATAGCTTTCATTGGTCGTGACAACCTTGGCCAAATCCATTCCTTTAAGACCGGGGAATGATCGCGCCTCCGCGCTTGCCACTGCTTCGTCGGCCGCATCACCTGTCAGGATACAACCTGCTTGGGCGCCCTTCTCACGAATAATACGAGTTAGCTTACGTGTATCAATACCCGAGATACAGACTGTGTTATTGGTCACCAGATAATCAGATAAACTTTGCTCGGAGCGGAAATTAGAGGCGACCAGTGGTAGGTCTCGAATAATCAGGCCGGCGGCATGAACAGCATTAGATTCTGCATCGGCGGTATTCGTGCCGGTATTTCCAATGTGAGGATATGTCAGTGTCACCATCTGCTGAGCGTAAGACGGATCAGTCAAGATCTCCTGATACCCCGTCATCGCAGTATTAAAGACCACCTCTCCCACAGTTTTTCCATCAGCACCGACCGATCGGCCGCGAAAAACTG